>JBLMVP010000259.1:0-2542 GCA_050256755.1 Sphingobacteriales bacterium
CTTCATCTTTCAATATACAACGAATCACTTCGCCCGTACGGAAGGCTTTATTCTTTTTTGGATTGAATACATCATTAATATCCTTATCAAGCGGACGAATCCAGTTGGGATCGTTTTTGTATAAACTAATAGCAACCTGCAAAAACTCTTTTTCTGTCTGCGAATTATTTACCTGAAGTAGTTCCATAAAAGTTGGCTGCAAAAATAGCTGATTGCAGATAAAGGCTTTTGCTTTAAATTGACCTTTAAATTTTATTAACTAATGAATAAATATATTCTTGCACTTGACCAGGGTACTACCAGTTCAAGAGCAATCATCTTTGATAAAGCGGGTTCTGTAAAAGCGGTAGCACAAAAAGAGTTCAAACAAATTTTTCTCAAACCGGGTTGGGTAGAACATGACGCCAATGAAATATGGAGTACACAATTGGGAGTAGCAGCAGAGGCTATTACCAAAGCAGGATTAACAACGGAGCATATTGCAGCTATTGGTATCACCAATCAAAGAGAAACAACAGTAGTATGGGATAGAAATACAGGGAAACCAATTTACAATGCTATTGTTTGGCAGGATAGGAGAACTGCTGCTTTCTGCGACCAGATTCGTGCACAGGGATTGGATAGAACAATACAGGATAAAACAGGGTTGGTGGTGGATGCTTATTTTTCCGCCACCAAAATAAAATGGATTTTAGATAATGTAGAAGGAGCAAGAGCAAAAGCCAATAAAGGTGAACTGGCTTTCGGTACGATCGATACCTGGTTATTATGGAATCTTACCAGGGGTAAGGTCCATGCAACAGATGTAAGCAACGCATCACGTACCATGTTGTTTAATATTCATAGTCTGCAATGGGATGGGGCACTGGAAAATATTTTTGATATTCCCGGAAATATGCTGCCGCAGATTCGCAGCAGCAGTGAAGTATATGGTGTTACACAAAATATTTTAACAGCACATAATATTCCGATTGCTGGTATTGCAGGTGATCAGCAATCGGCTTTGTTTGGTCAGTTATGTACACAACCGGGCATGGTTAAGAATACATATGGTACCGGTTGTTTTATGCTTATGAATACTGGTGAAAAAGCAATTCCTTCCACCAATAATTTATTAACTACAGTTGCCTGGAAGATAAATGGTATCACCCATTATGCACTCGAAGGAAGCGTATTTGTTGCCGGAGCAGTAGTGCAATGGTTGCGTGATGGATTGGGTATCATTAAACATTCAGCTGATGTGGAAGAGCTGGCCAATAAAGTAAAAGATAATGGAGGTGTGTATTTAGTTCCTGCTTTTGTTGGACTTGGTGCCCCTTATTGGAACCAGGATGCAAGAGGAACCATTGTTGGTTTAACAAGAGGAAGTAATGCTTCGCATATTGCGAGGGCTGCATTGGAAAGTATATGTTTTCAGACAATGGATGTATTAAAAGCAATGGAAAAAGATTCCGGTATTTCTATTAAGGAATTAAGAGTGGATGGCGGCGCTACTGCCAATAATTTATTAATGCAGTTTCAAAGCGATATTTTAAATACCAAAGTGCTTCGTCCAAAAGTTACAGAGACAACAGCACTTGGTGCTGCTTATTTAGCAGGGTTGGCTGTTGGTTACTGGGAAAGTATTGAAGATATACAACAACAATGGGAAATAGATAACGTGTTTGAGCCATCCATGAACGATGAACAAAGAGATGATTTGAGTGATGGCTGGAAAAAAGCAGTTGATACTACAGTTGCGTGGACAAGGGTTTAAAGTTCTTAATTTTAAGTTGGGAGAAAGATGATTATTAAATTATTCACTATTGACAATTCACATTGACGAATTAAGATGATAAGAGATGAAATGCTGCTTCGGTTAGAAGAACCAACAGAATGGGATATAATTATAATAGGAGGCGGGGCTACCGGGCTGGGGGCTGCTGTTGATGCAGCCTCTCGTGGATATAAAACGTTATTACTGGAGCAACATGATTTTGCTAAAGGCACATCCAGCCGTTCCACCAAACTAGTTCATGGTGGTGTTCGTTATTTAGCACAGGGAAATATTAAACTGGTAAAAGAAGCATTACGTGAAAGAGGAATATTATTAAGAAATGCCCCGCATGTAACCAATAATGTTTCATTTGTCATGCCTTCCTGGCATTGGTGGGAAAAATATTATTATGGTATTGGATTAAAAATTTATGATTTGTTGGCCGGTAAATTAGGATTGGGTAAAACAGAAATTCTTTCAAAAAAATCTACTATTAATTATTTGCCTACTATTAATTCAAAAGGAATGAGTGGTGGTGTTGTATATCACGATGGACAGTTTGATGATAGCCGTTTAGCTATTAACCTTGCCCAAACTGCAGCTGAACAGGGAGCTGCTGTTATTAATTACTGTAAAGTAGTTGGGTTGAGAAAAGGAATAAAAAAAATCATCGGAGTGTTTGCACAAGATGTTTTGAACGGAAAGGAATATGAATTAAAGTGCAAAGTGGTGATTAATGCCACCGGAGTTTTTACCGATGATATTTTGAAGATGGACGATAAAGAA
>JBLMVP010000260.1:0-2890 GCA_050256755.1 Sphingobacteriales bacterium
TGACAGGATAATGATGGATGCAGGCTGGAGCGATACCAAAGACCTGTTCAAAATAAATCCAAACATTAACATGGATACCCTTGCCGGTTATGCAAAAGAAAAAGGGATTAAACTTAGTATGTGGACTTTAGCTATAACATTAAACAGGCAATTAGACAGTGCATTAAATCAATTTAATAAATGGGGAGTTGATTTTATTATGACTGATTTTATTGACCGTGATGACCAGAAAGCAGTAAATTTTTTCAAACACATTGCTGAAGCATGCGCACAGCATCAACTCATGATTATGTTTCATGGCGCTTACCCGCCAAAAGGATTTAACCGTACCTATCCCAATAATATTACAAGAGAAGGAGTACTCGGTTCGGAGTACAATGCATGGAGCGATAAACCTTCTCCCGAACATGATGTTACTTTACCATTTACCCGTATGCTGGCCGGCCCGATGGATTATGAACCCGGTATTTTGGATAATGCTGCTAAAACACAATTCAAACCTATATGGGGCAAAGTAATGAGCCAGGGTACCCGTTGCCATCAACTATCGATGTTTGTAGTATATGATAATCCTTTACAGATTTTTTCCGGTAATCCCTCACAGGGTTTTATGGAACCCACCTTTATGGAACTGCTGGGCAGTATCCCCACTACATGGGATACCACCATTATACTGGAGGCAAAAGTTTCAGATTATATAATTACAGCCAGGAAAAAAGGAGATGATTGGTTTATAGGAAGTATGACCGACTGGACTGAAAGAAACTTTGATATTAATCTCAATTTTTTAAGCTCCGGTAATTACGAAGCAACTATATGTGCAGATGGCATTAATGCAGACCGTTATCCTTCAGATTACAACATTACAACATCTCTTGTGAAAAAAGGTGATACAATACATATTACTATGGCACCGGGCGGCGGTTATTTGTTACAATTGAGAATGAAATAATATCTATACTATTTGCGGAGTAAGATTTCCTATTTTATAATTCCAAGTCTGCTGGCTTCCTTCCCCGCTTTTACACGGGAGTTAACATCCAGCTTTAAAAATATGGATGTAATATGATGCTCAACTGTTTTAGCTGATATAAAAAGACTTGCGGCAATTTCTTTGTTTTGCATTCCTTCATGAAGCAACTGTAAAACGTCCAGTTCCCGTTCCGTTAAAAGTGCAGGATTGGATTGGGTAGATTTCCTTATACCACGCGGAATGCTTTTTAATCCGGAAGCCCTCATTTCCCATTTCATTTTTTCGTACACAGCATTAGCACCCAGCCCCTGAATGATTGTAATTGCTTTTTTTTTGTCCTCATAACTTCCTTTAAATAAAGTGAGTGCCTGTTCGTAAGGACAGCCTTTTTTTTCCCAATAGACGGGTTCTTCCAATGACATTTCTATATTACCTGCTTCATTATCTTCCTCTATTCCTTCAAGAGGCAAGTATTGTTTTCTTGCTTTTAGCAACCAAAAATAGAATTTACTTTTTTCGGAAATTTTTCCCACCTCCCTGTACATGTTTATCGCCTGTTGAATGGCTTCTGCTTCAATGCAAGTCTTCCCGGTTATCCATTCGTATTCCAGTAAGGCTGATAATGCAGGAATAATTCTTTGAAGTTCCATGGTTTCAAAAGCCCTTGTTTTTGCCTCGAGCAATAAGGGAAGCGCATCTTGTTCGCCCCTTCTCATTTTTATAGTTGCCACAACTGCGAGAACACCAATTTTAATAACTGGTAACAGGTTTTCGTTTTTTAAAAGATTTTCCGCATTGCTACAGGCTTCATTCCAATAGCCGGTTTCAAGTTTTAGTCTGGCTTTCCAGCCCAGCATATATAATTTCACCGAATTAAGGTCTCTCTCTTCACAATAATTTATACCCTTTTCCAATGTTTTTTCTGCAAATACATAATCTTTCATGGTAACTCCATTACTACCAAGGGCTGCATAAGCACGGGCCACATGTTCGTGATAGGAATTTTTTAAAGCCATGTCCAGGCTTTGCTGTAATAATTCAATACCCTTTGACTTGGATGATTGAATAATCATTAATGCAGAACCCATACTATTCAATGCGTGAACAAGTGTTTCCTCATCATCCAGTTCCTTTGCAATCGAAATAGCTTTCTCTCCCCAGAATATACATTCATCGGTTTGATCCGATAACATTTTCAACTGCGAGATATTGCTGTACGCCATTGCTTTTGCGTACGAAGAAGGCTGTTTGTCTAAAACTTCAATTGCTTTATCGCCAAAACTTTCTGCTTGCTTACGGTTACCTTCATACCACCACAGCCTTGACAAAAACCGCATACAGTTACCAGTTTTTTCAATATCCTTTTTTTGCTCCCGGATATTTAATGCTTTTCCCTGGTAGATGATGGCTTCTTTTATCTGGTTGGTTAAATAACATTCATACGCATATGATTCATATAATTCAACCAGCAGTTCTTTATCATTTCCCTGGTAATATTCTATAGCGGCAAAATATAATTTGGAGGCTTCTATATGGGCACCAACCAATGCTGCCTGACGTGCTGCCGGGGGGGCATATTGTAAAATCAGCCCATATTCATTTGCATTTTTTGCATGGTGAATTATCTGTTCAATTTGCTGATGCTGTTCAAAACTTTCCCTAAAATGGTCAAGAACTTTTTTATTATAGCAAACTCTTATCAGTGGTGACAGGGAGTCTTCGATGGTTCTTCTGTATAATTCATGTTTAAAAAAAAGCCGCCCTTCCTTAGTTATTAAAATCTTTGAGTTAAGGGAATTTTCTATGGCAGCAGCATACCATTGTTCTATTTTTTCAAGATGCTTTATCTCGAACCCGCTTGGAAATATGGACAATATTTGCCATACCTGTCTTGTTTTTTCATCCTGCCGGCTATAA
>JBLMVP010000261.1:0-4892 GCA_050256755.1 Sphingobacteriales bacterium
TTGAAAGCAAATCACAACCATCACATGCTCTTTGATGAATGGTGGACTGTTGATGACAATTATATTCAGTTAGCAAACGAAATCACTACGAACTTACTACTGACGCTTTTAAGTGGTTTAGCAACTTTACTGACCGAGAAAAAATAATTTAAAGTTTACAGAATAAAAAAATTAAAAATTTATATGTTCGTGTTGGAAGGTTGAATGCCGCACTTATTCAAATTAAGATTGACAGAAGCAAAGGAGAAGAACTACTACGAGAGCAATATAAACGAAGTAACGATCACAAACCACATCAAGAGTATGTTATGGAGCTTGCAAAAAAGATTGGTGTGGATATATAAGTATGCGCCCAACATAAGTATCCTATGTAAAGCGGTATGAGAGGGTTAATATGTTTATAAACGGTACTACATACTCTTTTTTTTAATACGCTGCGGATTTGAATGATTGTAGTTGCTGAAGACCTTCTTATAGTTGGGTGAAGCTTAACTAACGCCAGTGACTAATTATTTATACTGAGGTGGTTAAGGAATTTCTTAGATGGATTGTCCTAACAACAATGCAAAAATGACTAACACTATTCTGTTGCTTTTCAGGGACATTATTTTATAAAGGATATCGTATAATATCATAAATTTACGTGTAACCGAAATTATAAAGGTCCCAAACTTCATGGATTTGAACAAAAAATTCAAACTTTCTCCAAACCACTTCCGGGAACTTATACCGCCTATGGGAAGTTGTATCGCAACAGACAAAATTACTGTTGACGGAGAATTAGTAGATTACATGTACCGCGAGAAACCGGCATTTGACACTGATAGTGGCTGGCGATTTTTTTCAGGTACTGAGGATCAGGAGTATGTCGACGATCCAGACAATTTAGACATTTATGACTTAAATACAATCGCAAACTACGACCAGGCAATTATTAATTATTTAACATTGCCATTAGGGACACATCTTGAAAGACTTCCCGGATCCGACTTTTTCCAAATCATGCCAGGATAAACACATTACCCCCATTCTGGCTCAATGAGGCGTTGGCAAAGTGAGCAGGCTTCTTGTGTCATCCTTTTCCCTACTAACGCCAGTGACTAAGTATTTATCCTGCATCCATATACATTATTACAGGTAACCTTTCATTTATAGATGGGTGAAGCCCTTCTTATAGATGGGTGAAGCCCTTCTTATAGTTGGGTGAAGACCTTCTTATAGTTAGGTGAAGACCTTCATATAGATGGGTGAAGGCCTTCTTATAGTTGGGTGAAGACCTTCTTATAGTTAGGTGAAGCCCTTCTTATAGTTGGGTGGAGACCTTCTTATAGTTGGGTGAAGCCCTTCTTATAGTTGGGTGAAGACCTTCTTATAGTTGGTGAAGACCTTCTTATAGTTGGGTGAAGACCTTCTTATAGTTAGGTGAAGCCCTTCTTATAGTTGGGTGAAGCCCTTCTTATAGTTGGGTGAAGGCCTTCTTATAGATGGGTGAAGCTTAACTAACGCTACAGACTAAGTATTTACACTGAGATGACTAAGGGATTGCTTAGGTGGATTGTCCTAACGACAATACAAAAATGTCTAACACTATTCTATTGCTTTTCAGGGATATTATTTTATAAAGGATAGGTATTATATCATAAATTTACGTGTTGTGTGCCATTTAAATATTCAACCATGAAACATCTCATTCTCTTTGTTTGCATATTCACTACGGCTCTTTCATTTGGACAAATTAAAGAACACGAATGCCCCGATAATGCCAAGTTTAAAAAACAAGAAATCGGTGATGAAACAATCTGTATGTGTGTAACTGGAGAGCTGCTCAATGGGCCAACATTTATTTATTCAAAGAAAGGTGAAAAAAAAGAAGAAAATAATTGGGCTCTTGGCGTTAAATCTGGCAAATGGAGAAAGTGGGATAACAAAGGAACTCTCATCTATGAAGCAAACTATAGCAATGGGGAATTAGATGGAGTAGAGACTTTTTACTTTGATAATGGAAAACCAAAAGTTTTGACTACATATAGCAATGGAATAAAAAATGGCAGAATTGCTGAATGGTTTGAAAATAGGAAACAAAATACAGAGGGGTACTTTACTAACAATGTTCAAGACAAAATTTGGATATTCCGAATGAAAGACAACAAAACAGTTTCGGTTGCAAGATATAAAGACGGCATCGAGCAAACGTACAAATTTGTTATTTGGACGAAAGATGAATTCTCTGTCCCTGAATTAGAAAAAACTTTGGAATAAACGGCACACAACACAGCATTTACGCCATCGCGGCTTCCATCAACCTGTGCTGCATCGTCTGGTTCTATGTTCATCTTCAGTTCCAGCTCGACATTAAATCTTTCAGCAATTTTTTCTAACTTCAGCTAAACAACAACGCTCAGCTTCTGGCACCACGGGCGACCGATAACGCCGCCCGCCACGTCGCTAATGCGTAACCGCTAGCGGGCATTGTAGAGCGACACCAAAACAGAAAGTGAACAGTTAAAATTTATGACAGAATTACGTTACATACCTGTTGATATATCCAACTGGAAAGACTTGGAAAAACTTTTTGAAAGTAAAGGTGGTCCACACAATTGCTGGTGTATGGTTTGGCGAAATATGAACGAAGGAACAGACCGGGCTAACAAAGTCGACAAGAAAAAGTCTTTGAAAAGTTATGTCGATAATCAAAACCCCGTTGGACTACTTTGTTATGACAACTCAGAAGCAATTGCCTGGTGTTCAATCGCACCACGGGAAAGTTACCATGAATTATCAGGCGACAGCTCGCTGACTAATGTTTGGTCATTGGTTTGCTTCTTTATCAGGAGGGAATATCGGCAAAAAGGAATTACCGAAGAACTAATTAAACAGGCAATAAAATATGCTAAAGACAATGGAGCAAAATATGTGGAAGCTTATCCGGTTGACCCGGAATCGCCAAGTTATAGATTTATGGGCTTCAAACCAATATTTGACAAACTGGGGTTTGAATTTAAACACAAGGCTGGACAACGAAGATATGTAATGACAGTAACGATATGACAAAACAACGAACCCCGCCCGAACGACCTTCAGTCGGGCGGGTGCTAACATGAATTGTGTAAAAAAGCAAATAAACTTTAGTGCTAGGAGATAGCTTACGGTTTCAAAAGCCCACCAGCGCAAAGCCCGAAACCGTTAGCGGAAATTATAAACGACACTTTATCTATGTTCAAAGTTTCGACCCTATTTCGTAAAGGACAACTACCCTCTGTGACTAAGGAACAATTACTTAATTTCTACAGAGCAGAGCTCGAAGCTCAAAGTGTAAGCCATATTTCTATCGACACTGATACAATTTGTTTTACAAATGACACATTCAAATTCGTTCTTAACAGATATGCAAATAAATTTTCAAGTTTTTCTAAGGGACAAATTAAAATAGTTGACAATGAAGTAGAATTTATTGTACACATGCATGCGAGTATGACAAGGCTATTTATTACGGCAGGACTTATTGCAATTGCAGCAATTTTGTTTTTCCTGTTTCATTCAGGCTTTGACACGTTTACGCTATTTGTAGGATTAACAATTTTTGTTTTACTTTCCATTATTGGCTATATCTCAACAAGTATTTCTTTTCCTGTTTATTTTACCAGTGTAAGGAATAAAATTGAGAGACAATTACACACCCCGCAATAATAACTACCACCAACATGCGGCTCCTCTGTATATAAGCCTAAAGGATAATATCGTTTCACTTTATATTTCCCCAGCCTTGGTTCATGTCTCAACGAACCAGTAATATTTTTGATTGACAGAGGACAGTATAAATAATATCAACTGCCCGTAGCGGTTTCCTGGGGACATCAGCCCGCGCAGCAGAAGCGCATAAGGGTTATT
This sequence comes from Sphingobacteriales bacterium, assembly GCA_050256755.1. GTDB lineage: Bacteria > Bacteroidota > Bacteroidia > Chitinophagales > Chitinophagaceae > AWTP1-9. The sequence continues at coordinate 3,889 of JBLMVP010000261.1, forward strand.
GTGAGAATTAATGGACTATTAATTCGTTTTTTTAGATGAGGGGCGTATATTTAGGTGTTAGCTGCAATTAAAAACCTCAACATATGAAACAGTTCATCCTGCTTATCATCACTACAACTTTTGCCGCCCTTTCGTTTGGACAAACAGCATTTAAAAAGAATGACATTTATTTGGAAGCTGGAGGCAACGGACTTTTTGCTTCGGTGAATTATGAAAGACAATTGACAAAACAACCGGGTTTGGGTGTTAGATTTGGAGTTGGATTCTATTCGGAAAATGCCTTCTATTTAACAATACCTGTCGGCATTGATTATCTTTTTAAACTAAAGGGAGACAAATCATTTATTGACGCAGGTCTGGGTGCAACCTGGACTCGTATCGACGGCAACTTATTTGGAGACTCGAAAAATCCTAACGGTGATCATTTTGTAAACTTCATTCCCAGTATTGGTTACAGACGACACACAATACAAAATATAATGTGGCGTATCAGTGTTACGCCAGTTGTAAATAAATATGGATTTGTGCCATGGTTAGGTTTATCAATTGGCAAGCGGTTTTGACACAAATTAACTGCAGCCAACAGTCGCATTTCTGTTATTGGGGGTGTGGCGCAAAGTATCATTCAACAGTAGAAATGCCCCCGCCTTTATTCCAGCTTCCACAAACCAGGAATATAGTTGATTGATAGCGGACAGTATAAATAATATCAACTACCCGTTGCGGTTTCCCGGGGACAGTAACCCGGGCAGCAGAAGCGAATAAGGGTTATTGTGAAAATCAATGGACTATTAATTCGTTTTTTTAGATGAGAGGCGTATATTTAGGTATTGTGCCTAAAATAAAAGACCCTACTTCTTATGACAGATTTTACAATTACTACACGAGTGACTAAGAGTGATTACATGAAATTTATTTACCGGTCTATGTATAAGAAACCAGCGTTTATCTTGTCCACAATAGTTGGTCTATATTTGGTAGGTACCGTTGCTTTACATTACCTG
>JBLMVP010000262.1:0-3568 GCA_050256755.1 Sphingobacteriales bacterium
GCATTCTTTCTTTGCCAAGAAATTCGCTGCCGGGTATAAATACCAGCGAGTCGTTTACCATTTTATAAAGACCCAATCCCTGCTGGTGAACATAAAAATTGCCATCAAGATAAAAGGTGTACATGAATTTAGTTTGGGGTTTCCATACCTTCATCATACTATATTGTTTAGCCCCGGGTTTTTTATCATCCAGCTTGAAAATATATTCCCTGGATTGAAAGTAGATACCCGATTCTGTGGCATGGGTTGACCATACATCTAAAAAATCCCGATTGGCAGCAGGTATTAAATCCCGCAATGAATAAGTTCGTTTTTGTCCAAGGCTGTCATAATCCAGGTATCCTAGATCCGAAATAGCACCATAAAAGATCAATCCATCTTTGTGTTTTGTCATTGATCGAACTAAAGTTGAAGCGGCATTATTTTGAATCTTAATTTTTCTCCATTTTATCCCATCATATTCCAATATATAGTTTTGAACGCCGAAATACATAATTCCTCTTTCATCTTCCTGCACACTCCAGGTTTGAGGAAGTGCATTATAAATTTTGGCTGAATAATTGGTTATAAAAGGAAGCCCTTTTTCGGAATTGGACTGGGTATGCACCATTACAGGTATCAACAGTAATAAACTGCCTGATATCACTGAAAAAATCCTATGATGATAATTGACCCAAAGGGCATGAAAGACTTTTTTCATGTGCAATTTGATTAAAAAAAACAGGGTGTATCTCCTTAGGAATGAAAAAAGTTTTCAAATGCACGGGGAATTCTTAGATGTTAGTACGATTCTGTGTTGTCTAAATTTAATAACAATCTCCCGAATGGCATAAACTTTTTATTTAAAAGCGGAAACCCGGTTCTGTTACAGCAGGCGGAAGGAATCCCCGTCGAATAACCCTTTATCGCTGAGTTTGAGATAAGGAATTACCAGAAGTGCCATAAATGAAAGCGTCATAAAAGGAGCAGCGAGTGCTGATCCCAATGATTTTGCCATGGCATCAATAGTAGTGTATTGTTCAGCAATTTTATAGCCATCTTCATTACTCATCAGCCCCGCAACAGGTAATGCAAGCACCATTTCTTTGTCTCCATTTATACAACTTACACCACCATTTGCTTCAATCACAAGGTTGACTGCTTTGCAAATGCTTTCATCATCTACTCCCACGGCAACAATATTATGTGAATCATGTGCAACAGAAGAAGCAATGGCTCCCTTTTTTAACCCGAAGTTCTTAATAAATGATTTGGCAACCGGAGCATCATTATAACGGTTAACTACTACGATTTTTAAAATATCATTATCGGGGTTACTTTCAATAAGGCCATTATTTACTTTAACGTCATTAATGTTTTTTAAAAGTTTGTTGGTGATGAGCTGTCCTTCCAACGCTTCAATGACATAAATCTGTTCTATATTCTCTTCCTCACCCCATTTATTAAGCCGGTATTGAAATTCCTGCACTTGTTTTTTTGTACAGGAAAAATTATTGATGAGAGAGGCAGTTTTAGTTTTGATTAGTGTTTTTCCATTTTCTGCCACTAATTCGCCATTGATATAAGTTTGTAAAACATTGAAAGAAGTCAAATCTTCTGCAATAATAAGATCAGCAGCATCCCCTTCTTTTAATAAACCAACATCTAATTTGTAATGTAATACCGGGTTAACACAGGCAGCCTGCAGAATTTTAAATATATCAATTCCTTTTGCGGCCGCTCTTGCACAAAGCTGGTTAATATGTCCCGCAACTAAACTATCCGGATGTTTATCGTCGCTGCAAAACATCATCATTTCAGTATTGTCATTAAGTAAGTCAATAAGCGCTTCAAAATTTTTGGCGGCACTTCCCTCACGTATGATAACTTTCATTCCATACTTTAGCTTATCCAAAGCTTCTTCTTTTGTGAAGCATTCATGGTCGGTGCTTATGCCGGCATCAATATATTGTTTAACTTTTTCTCCTCTTAATCCCGGTGCGTGACCATCAACAGGTTTATTTAATTCATGAGCAGCTTTTATTTTCTTCATCACTTCTTCATCGCTAAATAATACTCCCGGGAAATTCATCATTTCACTCAGGTATTTTATTTCGTCTCTTTCAAGTAATTGTTTAACATTATCAGAATTTAATTCTGCACCGGCAGTTTCAAATGTAGTGGCAGGAACACAACTTGGGGCGCCAAAATTAAATTTAAAAGGAACGGTTTTCCCATTTTCAATCATAAACTCTACACCCTTTATGCCACATACGTTGGCTATCTCATGCGGGTCGCTAATTGTAGCAACGGTACCATGTACCACAGCCAGTTTAGCAAATTCAGAGGGAACAAGCATGGAACTTTCTATATGCACATGACTGTCAATAAAGCCGGGAAGGATAAAATTGGATCCCGGATTTTGGGTTTTGGATTTTGACCGGATTAATTTTATTTTTCCATTTTCAACGGTTACTTCACCATAAAAAATTTCTTTATTAATTACATCCACAATATTTCCCTGTAAACTAAATGAAGACATGGTTGAAGTTTTTTTGTTAATCAGGGTTCAAGATAGCAATAAACAATAAACAGATTGCTTATCTGCTTAATTTTGGCATCTAAATTTAAACACATGAAAAAGCTATTTCTCTTTTTTGTTTTGATATCAGGGTCACTCCTGGCAAAATCACAAACAGCAGATGAGGTAATTAATAAACATATAGAGGCTTTGGGTGGGAAAGAAAAATTGAATTCCATTAAAACATTGCACATGGAAGGTGTAATTATAGGACAGGGGGGAAATGAAATCACCATCAACGTATGGAAAGAACATAATAAATTATACCGCCGTGAAATAAATTTTGGAATGGGAACAGGCATTCAATTGATTACGGATAAAGGTGGCTGGAATACAGACAGGCAGGGAGCATTTAACCCGATGGCAGCAGATCTGTACCACCGGCAGGCTTACCAGATGGATTGTGCCGGTTCACTGGTTGATTATGCAGCCAAAGGTCATAAAGCTGAATTACTTGGGAAAGAAACAATAAATGGCAAAGAGTTTTATAAAATACAACTTTCATTAAGCGGAGGTCATGAACAAACTTATTTTATTGACGCCTCTACCTATTATATTGACCACATAACATTTAAGGCAGGAAAGATGGGGGGCCCCGGAGCTAATCCGGATGCAGAGATTACAATCAATTATTCCAATTATACAAAAACAGCGGATGGATATATATTTCCTTTTACAACTACTACCAGCGGTGGTTTTGGCGGAAGTTTGAACTATGAAACCATTGAAGTAAACAAGCCAATTGACGAAAAATTATATAAAGCCGGTTAGGTTAGACAAGATTAGTTTATTTTTATGAATGGCAGCCCTATGTGATGGACTGCCATTTTTTATTATGAATTAGTTTAATATTTGATAATCAAAAAAAAGTTTATGAAATCAGCACTAACAGCAGCATTTTCCTTTCTCCTTATGGTATCTGCTATGGCTCAAAAAACAGCCGATGAAGTTGTTTCCAAAGTGATTGATGCGATGGGCGGGAAAGAAAAATTACAAACCATTAAAAGC
>JBLMVP010000263.1:0-9495 GCA_050256755.1 Sphingobacteriales bacterium
CTGGCAAAATTTTGTAGAGGTGCTGAGTTTTACAGATGAAAAAGCCAATGAAAATTTCAATCATTATAAAAAAGTGGCAGCTGAATTAGACACAGCATTGCTCACCTCTGATACCGTACATCGTACATCACTTGTTCCTCATGCTCCTTACAGCATCAGCCCAAAAACATTTGAGCTGATTAATGAAGCTACAGCCAACCAGGTTATATCTATCCATAACCAGGAGCATCCTGCCGAAGATGAATTGTATAAAACAGGCGGGGGCGATTATTTAAAACTGTTTAAAATATTTGGTATTGATAAATCACCATTTCCTGTAACTGGCAAAAGCAGTATCCGTTCTGTTTTACCATATTTCAATAATGGGCAAACAATTCTTCTCATTCATAATACCTATATGCCGGAAGAAGATGTTATTTGGGCCAATGAATATGCATCAGGAAATAACATTCAATTGATTTACTGCCTTTGCGCCAATGCCAATCTGTATATTGAAAACAATATGCCTCCTGTTAAAATGCTGATGAAAAATAATTGTACCATCGTTTTGGGTACCGACAGCTACAGCAGCAACTGGCAATTAAGTATTGCCAGGGAAATGCATGCCTTACAGGATCATCTTACTTTACTGCATTTACTGCAATTCGCTACTATCAATGGGGCCAAAGCATTGCAATGGGACAATGAATTGGGAAGTTTTGAAAAAGGTAAAAAGCCGGGAGTAGTTTTGCTGGCCAATGATTTGAGTAGTGCTAAAAGACTGTTGTAAAATCAACTCAATACTTCCTGCAGCACCGGCAATGATTTTAATTGCCCGAAATCATGGATATGCAATCCGTAAAATAGCTGCATGCTGTTGAGTAATGCCCTTCTTATTTCATGATTTAATAATAATTGCTCCAGTTCCTCCGGCTGCATTACTTTAAGCAGTTCTGCCATTACTTCACTCAATTTGCCGTCAATAAAATACGGGTGTTCTGTTTTTTCTGCTACAAAAAATCCTTCCTTCAAATCAAAAATATTTCTGCTGGCCGAATAATTATCCTGCAATTGAAATCCAAAGAAGGTGGCTAAATGAATCGCAAAGTACAATGGGAAATTAGCAATAACTTTTTCATTGGCTTTGTCTGCCTGTATCAGCGATTCTTCAATAAAGTAAAATAAATCAGCATTGGGTTCCGGTTGCTTTACACATTTCTGAATTAATTCAACCATAAACAGCACCACCGAATTCTTTATTACATCACTAAAAACATGCTGGTATAAATAATCCCATTTAAACTCTTTAATACGTTGCAGATTTTTTAAATCATTATGATATACAATTAACTCCAGTATAGAACCTGGCTGAAATAAATTAGCCTTACCGCTTCCTTTTTTTGAAGAAGTCCGTACACCATTAACAAGGTAGGATTGTATACCAAACAATTCCGTATAAGCAGAAACAACCAGGCTTGTTTCGCCGTATTTCACCGTTCTTAAAATGATAGATTTTGTTTTATGAATCATAGAACCCAAACCCCTAAAGGGGGTTTATTTATTTTTTTACTGATCATTTTCATAGGAAAATTAGTTAACTCCCTTTAGGGGGCAGGGGGCTTAATAAATACAATCTTCGCTACCGTCTTTTCCTGGTTTTGTTCATCTGCAATCAAAACAAGATATACTCCCGTAGAAATTTTTCTTCCTTTATAGTCTTTACCATTCCAGATTGCCTGTCCGCCCAATGCTCTTGTTTGATAAACCAATCTTCCATCCAGTTCTGTAATTTTTACAATGGCATTATTAACCAACCCTTTTATAGCAATGGCACCATTATAATTTGGAGGTACAGGATTGGGAAACACCAGTACATCCTCATTCACATCGCTTCCTTCTGTTGCGGTACTCCTGAATGAACACAAACCATTAAATGTTGAAATAAATACTTCGCCCAATTTTGGGTCAATAGCAATATGCTTTATTTCATTGCTCAGCAGCGGACTGTTTTCATCCGTAAAACGGTAAATAACTTTTTCGCCATCGGCACTTATTAACCAAACGCCATTTCTTGTACCCACCCATTTGCGGTTAGCTCCATCAACAGCAATGGTTTTTACATCTTCATTACCGAATAAATAACCGGCAAAACGATCCTGCTGAACAACAGGAATCAAAGCTTCACACCCATTGCCCGTAAAAACATCCTGTGCACATTGCACAATGGCAATACCTTTATCTGTCCCCACCCATATAAAACCATCCTTGTCTTTTGCAATACAATTAACCTGGCTGCTGGGCAAATTACCATTACCTCTTCCGGAACGATATTGTTTCCACTGGTCATCACCCGGGTTGTCAATACTTTCTCCATGATTAAAACAGAGTAATCCATTTCCTTTGGGAGATACAATCCACTTTTGATTGGCATCATCAACAACAATATCAGCTACGGCATTTTCAGGAATTAAAAAAGGAGTTGAGAATGATTTCCATGTTCCATCTGCCTTTTTAACGTGAAAGTTTTTGGCTGAAGCAAAATTGCTTACCCATAAATTATTATCAGCATCAAAAGCCAATCCGCTGATGCGATAACCTAACGGATCGCCAATGGCCGAACCAATAGCAGAGTTCTGTTTATAAATTTTAAAACTATTGTCTTTGTGTATTTCTGCTAATCCTCTTCCGTATGAACCTGCATAAATGGTTTCATCTCTCGGGTCAACAGCAATGGTAATAATATCATAAACGGTATCCATCCATTGAAATGCAGGCATTACAGTTACATTATACGGAATCCACAAATCTTCCTTAAACCGGAAAAAACCGCTCCGGTTATACTGATAATTCCAGGCATCATTTACTGAACCGCCGCAAACCCATAAAGAACCATTGCTGGTTATCATCTCTCCATCCAGTGGTCCATAGGGAGAATTAGGAATAAAGCTGGTGGCTGATGTGCCGGACTTTCTTATCAACACATTATATAAATCAGCTGACCATATATCATTACCATCAATAACAGCCTGCAAAGGACGATTCAATCCGTCTGAACGCTGAACTGTTTTTTCAACAACTCCATCTGAATTAATAACCAATATTCTTGCTTCATTATAATCTCCTTTTTTTTCAGTTAACACCAGTTTGTTATTGCTTATTGTGAGGTTGACAAATTCAAAATCATCATCATAAAATAAATTCCAAGTTCCGTTATTATTAAAAAATAGTGAATCGTTTTTTGATAAAATAATTTTACCGTTCACATTCAATACATCTTTACAAGAGCCGTTACTCAAATTATTCGTACCACTCACTATTGTCCAGTTACGGTAATCAGTAAGGTTGCCTGTATTTTGAGAAGCAGTTTTTAACCCTTCTTCTGTAGCTGCATAAAACAAATTATTATCCGCAGTAAAGCCATTTACTTTTATATTGTTTCCCCCGGTGCCAATCAACCATGTTTCTTTGATTTCATATTTATTTAAATCTGCTACAATAATACCAAGCCCCGTTGAGAGATATGCTTTATCATTTTTGAAAAAAATATTATAAATACTTTTATCGCCAATTATATTTTTCCGTTTTATATCCGGGATATTATATACGTCTGTTTTATATAGCACATCTAAATTGCTGTTAGAATAAGCGACCAGCAATTTGCCTGAACCGGCATCATAATTAATCATGTTTACTCCAATATCATTCAACCCGGACACCTTATCATATCTTGTAATGGAAAAATCTGTTTTATCTACACTGAAAAAACTATAAGGGGTTGCACAATAAATTAGTTTTTCATCCTGGGTAACAGACCGGCCATTGGTATAATCAAGGTGCAATCTCCATTGACCAATTGGAGGTAATTGTGCATGACAGTAAACAGATGCAAGCAGACAAAAAAATAAAACTGTTTTACGTTTCAACAACATATCTTCAAAAATAAGATTTTATGCCTGAGGCTTAACATTTGCTTATCATCCACCAGGTATATTTATTTTGTCACCCCCTGCTGTTTTAGTTTCTTTGCGGCTTAATTAAAGACAATAATCATGTGGACAAACCTGGCCAGGCTTGTATTAAAGAACCGCCTACCCGTACTGATATTCCTTTTAATCGCCACTGTTATAATGGGCTATTTTGCCAGCCAGGTAAAAATGAGTTACGAATTTGCCCGTGCCATTCCTACCGATCATCCTAAATACAAAGAATACCAGGATTTCCGTCAAAAATTTGGAGACGATGGCAATACCATGGTAATTGGCTTTAACAGCGATAAATTTTTTGATATAAATATTTTCAATAGCTATGCTTCACTAAGTCAGCAATTAAAAAAAGTTGATGGAGTAAACGGTGTTTTGGCAATTCCTGAAACAGTGACATTAAGTAAAGACAGTGTTACTGAAAAATTAAAAGCTATTCCCATCTTTAAATCTTCTTATACTTCTCAACCGGAACTGGACAGTGCAAGATCAATTTTTGAAAGTTTACCTTTCTATAAGCGGCTTTTATATAACCCGGAGTCGAAAGTATATTTAATGGCTGTGAGTGTAAATAAAGATGTATTGGGTACACCCAAAAGAAATATTGTTGTTCCGGAAATTGTAAAGATTGCCAATAAATTTGGTCAGCAAAATAATATTGAACTTGCGTTAAGTGGTTTACCATTGGTTCGTACAACTATCAGCACCCGTATAGCTGATGAAATGAAATTATTCTTATTGGGTTCTGTTATTTTATCAGCTTTAATCTTATTACTTTTCTTCCGCTCTGTCAGTGCAACATTACTTTCAATTCTTGTTGTAATTATAGGTGTGTTGTGGAGTTTGGGTACAATGCATTTGTTTGGATACAAAATAACCTTACTCAATGCATTAATTCCCCCTTTGATTGTGGTAATCGGCATACCCAACTGTATTTACTTCTTAAATAAATATCATACTGAATATAAAGCCAGTGGCAACAAACAGGAATCACTGGTAAATATGGTAAGCCGGATGGGTGTGGTTACTCTCTTCTGCAATATTACTGCTGCCATTGGTTTTGCTGTTTTTGCTTTAACCAAAAGCGCTGTATTAAAAGAGTTTGGCGCAGTAGCCGGTATAAATATCATGTTATTATTTTTTGTTTCATTTATGCTGTTGCCTGCATCTTTAAGTTATTTACCTGCACCCAAACCAAGACATATTAAATATTTAGATAACCAGTGGATAAATAAAACTTTAATGAGGATTGAAAAATGGGTTTTCGGTCATCGCAAAACCGTTTATGCAGTAACGATTGCTGTAGTAGTTTTTGCTGTTGCAGGAATATTCCGGTTAAAATCTGTTGGTTTTATTGTGGATGATTTACCTAAAAGCGATAAGCTGTATACCGATTTAAAGTTTTTTGAAAAACATTTTCATGGGGTGATGCCTTTGGAGATTGTAGTGGATACCAAAAAGAAATATGGCGTATCAAGGAACCTGAATAATTTGATCAAGATTGATTCTTTAGCGCAGTACATTGCTTCCAAACCGGAGATGGCCAAACCATTATCTGTTGATGAAGGGTTGAAATTTGCAAGACAGGGTTATTACAGTGGCGATTCAACGATGTATGCCATGCCCGACAATTTTGATTTGGCTTTCCTGGCACCTTATTTACAGATGAAAGCAGATTCTAATGGCAAACAAAATTCCTTTGGTAAACTGGTGAATAGTTTTATGGACAGCTCCAAACAAATGGCCCGCATCAGTGTAAGTATGGAAGATGTGGGTTCTGCTAAACTTCCATTGATATTAAATGATATTAAAACCAGGGCTAACCAGCTTTTCGATAGCACCAAATACAATGTGCAATTAACAGGCACCAGCGTTACGTTTTTAGAAGGAAGCCGTTTTATCATTAATGGTTTAAAGGATAGTATCCTCTGGGCATTTGTATTAATTGCTTTTTGTATGTTATATTTATTCCGCAGTTGGAGAATACTATTATGTTCCTTAATACCCAATATCGTTCCTCTGATTATAACAGCTGGTGTAATGGGCTGGGTGGGCATTCCTTTAAAACCAAGCACTGTTTTAGTATTCAGTGTGGCGTTAGGAATTGCTATTGATGTTACTATTCGCTTTTTAGTCAATTACAAACAGGAATTACCACATCAAAATAATTCTATCATTGCCACCATACAGCAAACTATTCGTCACACAGGTATTAGTATTATTTATACTTCGTTGGTATTAATTGCCGGTTTCATTATTTTCTGCTTCAGCAATTTTGGTGGTACACAGGCATTAGGATGGCTAACTTCTCTTACGTTAGTAGTAGCTATGATCACCAATCTTATCTTATTACCTGTCTTGTTGCAAAGTTTCGCCCCAAAAAAGATTTAATCGTCTTTATTTGATTTCTTTTTATGCAACACAAATTGTAAAAAAATTGTCACCTGAATGATGATCGAAACTTCAAATGTTGTTAATTTGGGGTTATATTTATTTTTTTAACCAAACTTAACGACATGAGAAAATTTCTAGCAGTTGTGCTATGTACCTTTTTGTGCGTAGTTCAAGCCATGGCTCAAAACCGGACCATCACCGGCAAAGTAACTGATGCTTCCGGTAACCCGGTTCCAAAAGCTTCTATTCTTATTAAGGGATCAAATGATGGTACCACGTCTGGTGACGATGGTTCTTTTTCATTATCCGTTTCAGAAAAAGTAAAATCCATTGTTGTATCAGCAATAGGATTTACCCCTTTAACTGTTAATATTTCAGGTAAAACCGACATTGCAGTAACTCTTGAATCTTCACAAAAAATACTGGAAGAAGTTGTTGTGGTTGCCTATGGCACAAGAAAGAAAAGTGAATTTACAGGTTCTGCTGCCACATTATCAAGCAAAGAATTTGCCCAACGTCCTGTTTCAAATGTAGTAAATGCATTAGCGGGTTCTGCACCCGGCTTACAAACATCATCTACCGGGCAACCGGGGGATGCCTTAGCGATCAGGATACGGGGGTATGGTTCGATTTCGGCTGGCAATGGACCTTTAATTGTTGTTGATGGATCTCCTTATGAGGGTAATATTTCCTCCATTAATCCAAGAGATGTTGAATCTGTTACTACGCTAAAAGATGCTGCAAGCACTGCTTTATATGGCTCAAGAGCTTCAAATGGTATTGTGATGATTACCACTAAATCCGGAACTTCCAGAAAAGGTACTTTAGGGTTTCAAATTAGCAGAGGGTTTATTTCAAGACAGATTCAGGAATATGAAAGAACAAACCCCTTTGAATATTATACTTTAATGTGGGAAGCAATGAAAAATTCTCGTATTTCAGGATCTTCTGCCTCTACACCAGCTGTAGCTGCCCAATATGCCACTGATAATATTGCCGGAGCAAGTGGCTTAAAATACAATCCTTTTAATGTACCTGCCAATCAAATAGTGGATGTAAATGGTAAAATAAACCCTAATGCCCAATTGCTTTGGGGAGATGATTTAGATTGGACAAAGGAGATTAGCCGTACAGGAAAAAGAGAAGAATATGGCGTAACATACAGTGGAGGTACCGATAAAACAGATTTTTTTGGCTCCGTTGGTTATACAAATGAAGAAGGCTATACAATAGATGCATTCTTAAAAAAATATTCAGGCCGCATTAATGTAAATACCCGGCCAGCTAATTGGATTAAAACAGGAATTAATATTGCGTATACTTATTCCAATTCCAGCAATGCCAGTGATGGTACTAATACAGCTTTTGTAAACCCATTTTTCTTTGCCAGAACTATAGGACCGATTTATCCCGTCTATGCCCATAATACTACTACAGGCGAGTATCTACTGGACGCTTTGGGCAACAGAATATACGATTATGGTTCAGCCATGGTTAATGGGAACAGGCCTACTGGAGCCTATGGTGGAAGACATGTGGTAGCAGAAACAAAGTGGAATAATAATGATTTTACAGGAAGTTTATTGAGTGGCCGTACATATATTGATATTACTCCTGTAAAGGATCTTGTTTTTACCGTAAAACTAGCTGGTGATATCAATACCGGTAATAACACTACGTATCAAAATAATATAGTTGGTGACGGTGCTCCTTCCGGTATTTTGGATAAGTCTCAATTCTTAAGGAGAACCTATACACTCAATGAGGTATTAAATTATAAGAAAAAGTTTAATGCCCACACTATTTCAGCTTTAGCTGGTCATGAAAACTATGATTATTATTTATTAACCACATCGCAGGAGAAGCAGGGTCAGAGTTTCCCTGGAGTATACGAATTTGACAACTTTGTTACAATGAACTCTATTTTTTCCGCAACCGATCGCAGAAGAATTGAGAGTTATTTTGGTGGGTTAAACTATGATTTTAACAGTAAATACCTTGTTTCACTCTCTTTAAGAAGAGATGGTAACTCAAGGTTTTCCAGTGATGTGAGGTGGAAAACGTTTTATGGAGTTGGATTAGCCTGGGTTGCCAGCAACGAAAACTTTGTAAAAAATATAAGCTGGATAAATTCGCTCAAACTCCGCTCTACCTATGGCAATGTAGGTAACGATAACATAGGTACTAATTACGGCTATCAGGCCGTATACCAGTTGGGTTATACAAATGCAGGCAGCGAGCCTGGAGCATTATTACAAAATGCAAGGCCTAATAATGCTTTAACATGGGAAGAAGCTAAAACATACGATCTCGGAACTGAGTTCTCTTTATTCAAAAATCGTATATATGGGTCTGTTGAATGGTATCACCGGAATAAAGATAGAATGATTTTCAATTTCCAGTTTCCCCCATCAGCCGGAGGTAATACAAATGGCGGGTTTTCTGAATTTCAGAATATTGGCAGCATGAGAAATACCGGACTTGAAATAGATTTACATGCTGATGTGATAAGAAGCAGAGATTTCAAATGGAATATTGGAATTAACGCATCCACTTTAAAAAATACTATCACAGCAATGCCTGCAGATAATCCTGTTATTGTAAGCGGCACCAAACAATATGCAGTTGGCCATTCAATATATGATTATTGGTTAAGGGAATGGATGGGTGTAGACGAAGCAACCGGCAATGCTTTGTACAGGGCTAGTAATACTACAATAAGTTCAACAACTTTTGCAAATAAAAATGGCGATATTGTAACCACAGATATTAATAATGCCAAAAAATATTACGCGGGTACTGCAATTCCTGATTTGTATGGCGGCTTTAACACATCTGTACGTTATAAAAATTTTGAACTGCAGTTAAGATTTAAATACCAGCTCGGAGGCAAAACTTACGACGGAGCTTATGCAGCTCTAAATACATCAGGAAACTATGGTGTCGCTTTACATAAAGACATATTAAACAGGTGGCAGAAGCCTGGCGATATAACCGATGTGCCAAAACTTGACTTTAATAAGCAGACTGATTATGGTGCTGGTACATCTACCAGGTGGCTGGCAAATGCGTCATTTTTAAATTTCGAAAACGTAACCCTAAGCTATGATTTTTCTGAATCCTTTTTATCTAAACTACATGC
>JBLMVP010000264.1:0-3458 GCA_050256755.1 Sphingobacteriales bacterium
AAGAAGCCGCCCTGTAAACAGCGCGGCTTTTATAATTCATTTAAAAAGAAATATTATTTGATATTCGGTTTATTTGCAGCTGGCTTAGGCACATCTGCAATTCCCATTTTCTTTTTTACTAATCCAGCCAAATCATCGGCTTCAGGATATGAAATCAGGGACTCTTTACTTAATACATATGTATAACCATTTGCCTTAGCCACTTCTTTAATTGTTGCTACAGCTTTTTCAACTACTGGCTGCATTAACTGGTTTCTTTTTTCTGTCAGCATATTTTGATAATTCTGCTGGAAGTTTTGCAATTCAGTATACAGTTTTTCCAGATCACTTTCTTTAGCTTGGCGCATTGCTTTTGACAGCTTAACTGAATCGGACTTGAAAGAACTATCTTTTGCCAAATATTCTTTTAATGTTTCAGAATAATTAATTTGAATAGAACTGTCATAAGCCGCCAAATCAGCCTGTACTTTTTTTACTTCGGGCATTACAGATAAAACTTCGTCAACACTTATATAGCCAATTTTGTTTTGCGCATTGATGTTACTGCTGAAAACCACCAGCGCCATAACCGTCATAACCAGCGTAGTTACTTTTTTCATTGTTGTTGTGTATTTGATTTATTTTTTAAGTTGTTTTAACGATGCAATTGGTTGCTGAACATTCGTCCTTTCACAGGACTTTAACTTACTTATTTACCCCAAGTATTTTCAATATATCATCACTCTTATCCAGTTTGGGGTCGGCAAAGATAACGGTAATTCCCTCACTTTTATCCAAAACAAAATCAAAAGATCTTTCTGTAGCCAGTTTTTGAACCGCGTTGTAAACCTTGTCCTGTATGGGTCTTATCAGTTCCTGGCGTTTACGGAATAGATCTCCTTCAAAGCCAAAGCGTTTCTTTTGCAGGTCACGCAGATCTTTTTCTTTATTAAAAATTTCATCCTCCCTTTTTTTCTTTAATTCATCGCTCAGCATTACCTGTTCAGCCTCAAAATTTTTATACATTTTTTCGAGCTCGGCGCTTTTTTGATCAATTTCTTTCTGCCACAAATCACTTATATCATCCAGTTTTTTTTGGGCGTCTTTATAATCCGGAAGTTTTTCAAGAATATATTTGGAATCAATAATGGCATAGCGTTGTGCAGAGGCAGTAAAACCTGCAAACACCGTAATTATAGCTGCAAGAATTAATTTTTTCATATTAAAAATATTTCAGGTGAATCTAAAACATCAGTAATTCATGCTTTTTTTATTCGGGTTCAAAGCCAAGCATGAAGGTGAAACTGGCAGCATCTTTTATCTTGCCTCCCGGTCTCAACCTGTCCAGACCTACACCATAATCAAATCCAAGTAAACCAAACATAGGAAGGAAGAAACGCATACCTACACCCACACTTCTGCGTAATTTAAATGGATTATAATCTTTAAAATCGTACCATCCATTAGCTGCTTCAAAGAATGTAAGTCCATAAATAGTACTGCTGGGGTTGGTGCTAAATGGATAGCGTAACTCAAGTGTATATTTATTGAACATAGTAAAATACCTGTTAGTGCTCGTTTGATCTGCAGAGTTTACACGAGGATCAGAATTATCATATACCGGGTAACCTCTGTGTGCAATGATATCATAACCAATTATACCAAAATTATTTTGCAAACCAGCATTACCAACCTGGAATCTTTCAAATGGTGATATGCCAAGGAAGTTGCTGTACTTCCCTATAAATCCAAATTTAGCAGCAGCTTTTAACACAAATTGTTTGTTCTTATCCGCACCCATTGGCTTTCCTAAAGCCACATACCACTCTCCGTTAAATCTCCATTTATGATACTCAACCCATTTGTATGATTCAGCAATATCAGTATATTTTTCTCTGCCCCTGAACCAGGAGTATGGAGGTGTAAACTGAACACTTAAACTAAAGTTTGAGCCACTTCTTGGAAAAATTGGCTGATCAACAGAGGCTCTTGATAAGGCCAATCGGAAACTGACATTATTAAAGGTTCCGTTATCAGAAGGCAATTGCTGGAATGCATTATAATTTCTCAGTTTATAGCTGGTATAATTTACAGCATACACAAGGCTGAAATAATCATCAGGCCATTTTAATTGTTTACCAAGAGAAACTCCAATGTTTTGCGATTTAAGATAAGAAGTATCACCAGCGGCTTTATTAAATCTTCCGGTGGTATAATCGTACGAATTAGTGTATTTGGTATTAAAATAATTTATACTGAACGAGTTTCTTTTCTTACCTCCTAACCATGGTTCAGTAAAAGAAAAATTATAGGATCTGAAAGCACGGCCATTTGACTGAACACGAAGACTTAATTTTTGTCCGTCACCGGTTGGTAATGGATCCCATGCTGATTTTTTCCAGATATTTTTTACGGAAAAGTTATTGAATGAAACACCAAGTGTTCCTGTTAAGCCGATACCGCCACCCCAGCCAGCTGACAGTTCTAATTGATCCGCAGATTTTTCCTCAACAGTATATTTAATATCTACGGTTCCGGTTTCAGGATGCGGATCAAAATTCATCCCCAATTTTTCCTGGTTAAAATAACCAAGGTTTACAATTTCTCTTTGTGAACGTATTAAATCAGAACGACTGAATTTTTCTCCGGGTATAGTTCTTAATTCCCGGCGGATAACATGCTCCTTGGTTTTGTCATTGCCGTCAATTGTTACTTTATCAATAGTGGCCTGCGGACCTTCCTGTATTCTAATTTCGTAATTAATAGTGTCATTATAAACAGCTGTTTCTACCGGGGTGGCCTGGAAAAAAAGGTATCCATCATCCTGGTATAAAGAACCAACATCACCACCTTCTCCGCCTCCGCCTTTTCCTAATCTCTTATTTAGTGTTTCAATATTATAAACGTCGCCTTTATTAATTCCTAATACAAGTCCCAAAATAGAATCCTTATACTTGGTGTTTCCTTTCCAGGCAATGTTTCCAAAATAATATTTCCTTCCCTCTGAAACATTGATATCAACATTAAGGCTGCCTTTTTTTGTAATGTGAGAAGTATCTTTCATTATTACCGCATCTCTGTATCCAAGCGAGTTATAATATTCAAGGATTTTTTCTTTATCCTCTTCATATTTTTTCCGGTTAAACTTTGCAGAACTAAAAAGTTTAAACCTAAACCATGGATCCAGGAATTGTTTTGTTTTACTAAGAGAAAGAAACCCTTTATTGCGTAAGTATTCTTTAAAAGTGGTTCTTTGTTTTTCACCATACAGCGGTTTTTCCTGAACAGGCTTAAGTGAAAGGCGGCTCATTTCTTTTGTGCCTTTCATTTGCTTTTTTAATTTATTAGCTGCAACGCTATTGTTTCCCGAGAAAAATATATCCCCTATTCATACCTTCTTACTCTTGTCAATATTGAAAGTTAAAATAGATAGTCCAACACCTGTTCCGTCAACAGATTCCATTACCTCATCATTAACC
>JBLMVP010000265.1:0-3204 GCA_050256755.1 Sphingobacteriales bacterium
GTATTAAATGGTTATTTAGTTTGCTTTGTTATTTTAAATACTTTGTTAATACATGTTCCTTTACTGGTTGCTTTAATTGCTGCAGATGAAGTGGCAGGTGAGGCTAATATGGGAACACTCCGGCTGCTGGTAAGTAAACCCATCAGCCGCACACAACTAATATTGGTAAAATTTGCGGCTTCTGTCATCTATGTCGTTCTGCTTTTATTGTGGATGGCTATTCTTGCTTTATTGATGAGTATAATAATTTTTGGCACCAATGATATGGTAGTACTGCGCAGTAATAGTTTTCACCAGATGCAGGCCGATGATGTGCTGTGGAGGTATTTTATGGCTTTTGCCTATGCAACAGCAGCTATGTCAACCGTTGCGGCACTCTCTCTCCTGCTTTCGGTATTTGCAGAAAATGCAGTTGGTCCGATAGTAGCTACCATAAGCATAGTAATTGTGCTGACTATTTTATCAGAAATGAATATTCCACTTTATGATAAAACAGTAAAGCCTTACCTGTTTACCTCTCACATGGTTGCATGGAAAGGATTTTTCTATGTGAAATCAACCGGGGACGGAGAAACGATAAAAGGTTCCATAGAAAACCTTCCGGCTATCGGAAGAAGTTTTGCCATCCTGGTTATTTATATGATTTTATTTGTAGGAACAACCATAGTGTCGTTCCGGAAAAAAGATATTCTCAGTTAAACTGATTAAAGTGAAGAAAGTTTGTTTATTTTTTGTTGTGCTGATTACTTTTTCCGTGCTGAAGGCACAGGAACCGGAAGCCCTGATAAAACAGGTGCGGGAAAAAATAGCAAGGGTTAATGACTATATTGCTTCAGGTAAAATGAAGACGAATGTTATTTTTATGAAAGTACCATTGGCAAACGTGAAAGTTTTTTTTAAAAACCCCAATAGGCTTAAAATAAAAAATGAAAGTGGTATCTCATTAATTCCAAAAGGCAGTATCAGCATCAGTTTAAATAATGTGCTTACTGCTAACGGGTATACTGCTTTAGATGCAGGAAATGCAAAAATTGGCGAAACAGATGTAAAAGTAATCAGGCTTTTGCCAAACGATGATAATAGTGAAATAGTTCTTTCTACTTTATATATTGACCCTGCCCGGCTGTTAGTGCTAAAATCAAAAACAACTACTAAAGAAAACGGAACCTATGAACTGGAAATGAGTTATAATAAGTTTGCTGATTATGCCCTGCCTGATAAGGTTGTTTTTAGTTTCAACACTAAAGATTATAAATTGCCTAAAGGCATCACTTTTGATTATGATGATGGTTCAGAAACAAAGAAAGACGATGGCAAACCTAAAAAAGGTAAAGTGGAATTAACCTATTCTTCCTATATCATTAATAAGGGAGTGGATGATGCAGTATTTAGATAAGCTTAAGCTCCTTCCTGCTGCTGTTCGATTTTTTCGTCTTCAGCGCCACGTAAAACAATAGCACTCATTTTTCGTAAAGGATTTTTGCGGCTGTCTTCAAAATTGAACTTTGTTCTTAAAATATCTACGGCTGTAAATACCGCAGCTCTCAGAGATGATTCATCTGCTTTATTTTTACCTGCAATATCAAAAGCCGTTCCATGATCCGGCGAAGTGCGAATACCGGGTATAGCTGCAGTAAAATTTACCCCTTCACCTATGGCTAAAGATTTAAAAGGTATTAAACCCTGGTCGTGATACATTGATAATACCGCATCAAATTTTTCATATTGCCCTCTTGCAAAAAATGCATCGGCGCTATAGGGCCCAAAAGCCATGATGTCTTTTTGTTTGGCATCTTTAATAGCGGGTTTAATAATACTGTCTTCCTCATTGCCAATTAATCCTTCGTCACCCGCATGCGGGTTTAATCCAAGTACAGCAATGCTGGGTTTATTAATACCAAAATCTTTTTGCAATGACAGATTTAGAATTTCCAGTTTGGATAGAATATTTTCTCTTGTCACATGCTTAGCTATTTCACTGACCGGAACATGTTCTGTCAATAAGGCTACCCTTAGATTTTCAGCAACGAGTAACATAACCACATCTTTAGCTCCAAATGCTGCTTTTAAATAAGGAGTATGGCCCGTATAATTAAATTCGGCACTTTGCACATTTTTTTTATGGATAGGTGCAGTAACAAGCGCATCAATTTTTTTGTCTTTTAAGGCCTGTACTGCTGCCACCAAAGATTTTATAGCATATCTGCCGCCAATTTCATTTAAAATGCCGGGTGTAATATTTACATCTTCTTCCCAGCAGGTATATACATTTATTATTTTGGGATTAAAGCGGAAGTCTTTTACTGCCTGTGAATTGAAATTAACATCAGTCATTGCTTTACGGTAAAAATTGAGGACTTTATTAGAGGCAAAAACTACCGGGGTGCAGATATCCAGAATTCTTGAATCGGCCAGTACTTTAATAATTAGTTCGATACCAATTCCGTTTACGTCACCGCAGCTAAAACCTATTATTGGTCTTTGTATTTCAGACATGAACATTGATTTATCCGGCGAAAATACGATATAATATGGCTTCCGCAGTATGAGGAAAATACGGTTTGCGGCCGTAGTATACCTGTAAAAATTCATGTAATCTTTCTCTTGTTTTAGAAAGGAAGCCTATATACTTTTATATCAAATTTTAATCCCTATGAAACGTATACTATTTACAGTACTCGGATCTATTCTACTCTATTCAGGAAGCATTGCCTCTGGTAATGCCTCCAAAAAATCATCAGCTTTAGCAGTTCTTAAACCGGCAACGGCACAATGCAATTTTGCATTTTTCCGTGGTCATCGCCAGGGCTCCGGCGCCGCATTACAGTGGGGCATGGATGCCCCGGGGGCTACTAAATTTGTGGTTTCCCGTACATATGATTTTGACCCATATGACCCATATGCGGTTTGGGAAGAAGTATCTGTTGTAAACGGAGATAATTCCCGTATGTACAGTATTAGTGATAAAACAGTTTTCCCAGGCATTATTCATTACAAAGTTGAAGCTGTAATGGCCGACGGAACCACTGTTTGTTCAGATTTAAAAGAAATTCGAATTATAAAGAAAAATTAGTTATGATATCAGCAGTGGTAAAAAAAGCCACTGCTGTTTTCACTCTTGTTCTGATTTATAGTTTGATTGATGAACAATGATAATTCTTATCCTATGAAAAAAGATTTACTCTTACTTATTTTATTATTTCC
>JBLMVP010000266.1:0-12702 GCA_050256755.1 Sphingobacteriales bacterium
CTGATACCATTCTTTTGCTTCTAATGAATTATTGAAGAAAAGAAAAGGGTGCAGGGTTTTAGCAAAATCACCTCCCACCAATGCCACTTTATCCCAGTTATATTGGCTGATAAGTTTGATAATATCCGTATGTTCTGCCACACTTTCTTTACCTAACTCGGCCATTGCTCCAATCAATAAAACTTTTTTATCAGCATGAACTTTTGCGAAATTTTCTATGGCTGCTTTCATACTGGTTGGATTTGCATTGTATGCATCCAGTATAATTTTATTGCTTCCTTTTTCAATTAACTGGGAACGGCTGTTGGAAGGGGTATAATTTTCAATTGCTGTTTTTATTTTGTCAGTGGCCACCTTAAAATATTTTCCAACAGAAACGGCTGCCAGCACATTGGGTAAATTATAGTCACCCACTAATTGTGTTTGTATAGTTGCTATGGCTTCATCACTGGTAATAACAATTTTTAAAAATGGTTCTGATTCCAAAAGATGACCGGTTGTTTCGTCATCAGTTGTTCCGTAGCTGATTTTCTTTTCAATGCCCTTGCTCATCTCGATTAAATAATCATAATCTGAATTAATGAAAATAGTCCCATTATTGCTCCTGATATAATCATACAATTCGCCCTTTCCTTTTCTTACCCCTTCAATGCTCCCAAAACCTTCCAGATGGGCCTTGCCGCAATTATTAATTAAACCAAAGTTTGGTAATGCATAAGTACAGTAAGATGCAATTTCCTTTTGATGATTGGCTCCCATTTCTATAACAGCCATCTCCGCATCTTTTTTAATTTTAAGAATCGTTAATGGAACGCCGATGTGATTATTGAGATTACCTTCTGTAGTATATGTTTTGTATTGTGATGAAAGAACGGCGTGAATTAATTCTTTGGTAGTTGTTTTTCCATTGCTTCCGGTAATGGCTAAAAAAGGAATAGTGAATTGTAAACGGTGATGCCTGGCTAATTGTTGCAGGGTATTTAACACATCGTCCACTTTTATAATTCTTTCATCCGTTGTACCTGTTTCTTCGTCAACAATAGCATAAGCTGCTCCTCTTTCTAATGCCTGTTTGGCAAAAAGGTTACCATTAAAATTTTCCCCTTTCAATGCAAAAAATAAATCCCCTTCTTTTAATTTTCTTGTATCTGTTTGAATAGAGGGATACTTTAAATAAATAGAATAAAGTTGTTCAATAGTCATGCTGCAAATATCAATAAAAAAAAATCCCCCGCTTTGGCGGGGGACCACTTAACATTATAACGAGCAAGAAATCATTTAACGTTTACGGGAATTTTGTTTGCGGCGTGCCCAAATATTACCAGTCTTCATTCCTTTACCTTCCTGGCTGCCTAAACGAATCATAGCACAACGGAAACCGATTTGGGAATTTCCCTGGTCTTCATCCAAATAACGGCGGGTACCAGGACTTAACCAATAGGCTCTGTCGTTCCAGCTACCGCCTTTGTAAACTCTTGATTTATCATTAATCAAAGTTGTTTGACCATAACCGTAAGAAACCTGTGATGAGCTATCACCATCAAGGAAGTTCTTCACATCCCCTCTCTGGTAGTTTCTTCTTTTGCTGGCTTCTGCATCTGTTATATCCAATGTTTTAATCTTTCCCATACTGTCAACTTCAGGCTGACCAGTACTCATGTCAATCTTTTTCCACTTATTACCACGGTATGGGTTGAAATCACTCACGTCAAGATTAGATAATGGTCTGAATACATCTGCAGTCCACTCACTAACATTACCTGCCATATTATAAATACCAAATCCATTCGGGTAAAAAGATTTTACAGGAGCAGTGATTGAGGCACGGTCATTTAAACCACCGGCAACACCCATATTATCACCACTACCTCTTTTAAAGTTTGCAAGGAATTGACCATGCCATCCACCGTGTCTGTCCTCACGAAGACCATTCCATTTATTTAACCATGGGTAGATTGAACGGTTTGCCTGTAACTCCTCGCCACGTTTGCTTTCTTTTGTACGCGGCTGGGGGTTTTGATATATATAACCGTATGCTGCATATTCCCATTCTGCTTCGTTTGGTAAACGATATTCAGGTACTATCAGTCCTTCTTCAAAACTTATATTAGTTGGAACTTGCTTGGTAATTGGGTCTTTATAATTTTTAATGTTTTTACCCGGAGTTGCCTGGTAAACCCCCAATAAGTATGCCTTGGTATTAAAATTATCCTGGCCACTTCCCTGCATTTGTTTTTGCAGTTCGGCTTTTTTATTGGTAATTCCTTTTTCGTATAAAGTATTTTCATTTACCCTGTCCGTCCTCCACAAACAGAAATCATAAGCCTGCTGCCAGGTAACACCTACCACAGGATATAAATTATAAGAAGGATGACGGAAATAATATTCTACATAAGGCTCATTAAAAGCTAATTCATCCCTCCAGCATAAAGTATCCGGAAGTGCTTTATTAACAATATTACTGTCGCCCTGGAAAACACGGTTTAACCAGTACAGGTATTCCCTGTAGTGAACGTTGGCAACTTCTGTTTCATCAATATAAAAGGAGTTGATGGTAACCCTGCGTGGGATATTATTCCAGTCACGCATAACATCTTCATCTGTTGAACCCATAGTAAATGTACCACCCTGTACAAATACTAATCCCGGTCCGGGGATCTGTTCTTTTTCTTTAGATACACGGAACCCGTTTCCTTTAGGGTCATTATAGGTCCATCCTGTAGTTGTAGATTTTTCTGGTTTTTTCTTAAATAAGCCACCATTTTTCTTACATGAAGCCATTAGGGTAATGGCAATTAACAGGATACATAGATTTTTAAAGCTCGTTACTTTTTGCATGGTTCTTTTTTTGCTAATAGGTTAAACGATAATTTTTCAAAAATATTGTATTGAATTTTAACTGGCAAAATGAAATTTGACAGTGGGCGAATATAGTTCTTAAATACTGATTATTAAAGCTTAAAACTTATAAATTTAAACGGGATTGGTATATTTGGGCTTATGTGCAAACGGCCTCTTTTTTTGCTTGTTTTGTTGATGACGGTTATGGTAACCGGTCTTTTTGCACAACGGAATTATAAATCTAATTCAGTTTTAACCACAGGTACCTGGTATAAGATAGCCATAAAAAAGGCTGGAATATATAAGGTGGATGTTGCTTTTTTAAACGCTTTGGGTATTAATACATCTTCTATATCCAGTAATAGTATCAGGGTTTTTGGCAATGGCGGGCAGATGCTTTCCGAAAACAATGCCATTACACCTATTGATGATTTAACAGAAAACGCCATTGAGGTTTTTGATGGGGGTGATGGTACATTTAATGGAAATGATTATTTTCTTCTTTATGCCAATGGCCCCGACGAATGGATTAAAGATTCAGTGAATAAGAAATTTTTTCACCGCAAAAATTTATACTCAAACCAATCTTTTTATTACATAAGTATTGGGGGTACAGGAAAACGCATTAATACAGTTAGTTTCCCCGGTATAGCAAATGTTTCGGTCACCGGTTTTAATGAAAGATATTTTTACGAATTAGATACGGTTAACTTGATGAGCACCGGGAAAGAATGGTTTGGAGAAGATTTTGGTAACATTCCCGGTAAATCTTTATCAGCAAACTTTACAGTAAATTTCCCCAATATTGATCTTACTCAGCCATTGGAAATTTCAAGTAATGTAATTGCCCGAAGTGCAGGTTCTTCTTCCAGAATGGATGTAAAAATTAATAACAATCTTGTTCAGCAGCATATCATTGCACCGGTTGGTACGGGTCAGTACGATGCGATCGCTATACCTTCCCAGCAAACCACATCTTTTAATTCGGCACAAGCAGCACTTACTGTCAATTTCACTTATGTGCCCAGCAGTTTAAATGCACAAGCCTGGCTAAACTGGTTTGAATTATCTGGAAGAAGAAGCTTATCTATGAATGGTGTTGACCAATTATTATTCAGGGACTGGAACAGTGTTGCGGCAGGTAACGCTGGTGAATTCAATATTCAAAATGCTTCTGCTGCTACTGAAATTTGGAATATTACCAATCCTTTATTACCGTTAAAAATGGAGACAAGTTTAACAGGCAGTGATTTAAAATTTATTAACGATTGCTCATCTTTAAAAGAATATGTTGCTTTTAACCCCGTTAATTTTTTAACCCCATCTGCAATTGGTAAAATTGATAACCAGGACTTACATAACTACAGTTATGCTGATATGATTATAGTTACTCACAGCAGTTTTTTAAGTGAAGCGCAACGTTTGGCAACACATCATTTTCAGCATGACGGGTTAAAATCAGTTGTTGTAACTACCGATCAGGTTTATAATGAGTTTGCTTCTGGTACACCAGACCCCGCAGCCATCCGTGATTTTGCTAAATTATATTATGATAAAGCTAATGGCGACTCCTCTAAAATGCCAAAGTATTTATTATTGATGGGTGACGCTTCTTATGATTATCAAAACAGGATTAAGAATAACACCAATTTTGTTCCCGCCTATGAAAGTAACAGTTCACTGGACCCGTTAAGTTCTTATACATCGGATGATTTTTTTGGTTTTTTAAATGATAATGATAACATCAATAATAATTCGGCTTCTAACCTGCTTGATATTGGAATCGGACGTATACCAGCGGGAAATTTACAAGATGCCAAAAACGTGGTAGACAAAATTATTCACTACACCCAGAAAGAAAGTTTTGGTCCCTGGAGAAATGATTTAACTTTTGTGGCAGATGACGAAGATGGCAATCTGCATCTAAATGATGCTGAAATCATGTCTGCTACTGTATCAGGCATATCTCCGGTCAGCAACGAACAAAAAATTTACCTCGATGCTTATAAACAACAGAGCGGAAGTGGGGGCAGCCGTTACCCTGACGTAAATGCAGCAATAAACAATAAAATTTTTTCCGGCACATTAATCTGGAATTACAGTGGGCATGGCGGTGCCAGTCGCTTAGCTGAAGAAGATGTCCTTGACCAGGATATGGTTAATACATGGAGCAACGCAAACAAATTACCATTGTTTATTACGGCTACCTGTGATTTTGCCCCCTACGATAATCCTTCTATTAATTCATTGGGAGAAGATATTTTATTGAGAGAAAAAAATGGTGCTATAGGATTGATGACAACAACAAGGGTTGTTTTTGCTTTCAGTAACCGAATTATGAATACCAACTATTTAAACTTTGCATTACAAAAGAAAGCGAACGGTAAGTTTAGAAGTCTGGGTGAAGCGGTACAGTCGGCCAAAAACTATACTTATACCACTTTTTCTGATATAATTAATAACCGAAAGTTCACTTTGCTGGGTGATCCTTCTTTAACACTTGGCTTTCCTCCATTAAAAATTAACACCACATCAATTAACGATAATAATAGCGGCGTTGATACACTTAAAGCTTTAAATAAATATGTAATTAAAGGAGAGGTTACAGATATTAATGGAGTATTACTGCCCGATTTTAATGGAACCGTATACCCCACCATTTTTGACAAAATACAATCGATAAGTACGCTTGGTAATGATCCGCAGAGCCTGGTAACAAGCTTCAGCCAGCAGGATAATGTACTTTATAAAGGGAAAGTGAAGGCGATTAATGGGAAATTTATTTTCACATTTATTGTACCTAAGGATATTAATTACCAGTTTGGCAAAGGGAAAATAAGCTACTATGCCGATAATGCAGCAACTGATGCTGCAGGTTATAATAATGATATTGTTATTGGAGGCGCAGGAGATAACTCAGTAAGTGATAAAGACGGGCCTGTAATAAAAGCTTTTTTAAATGACGAAAAATTTATTAATGGGGGTGTAACAAATATCAACCCGGTATTAATTATTAAACTGAGCGATTCCAGTGGAATTAATACTGTAGGTACAGGAATTGGTCACGATATTATTGCAACTCTTGATAACAATAACAATAGTTTTTTTAATCTGAATGATTTTTATGAAGCAGAATTGGACAGTTATCAAAAAGGCATTATCCGTTTTCAGCTCCCGCAACTGGAAGAGGGTATCCACACTCTTACCATTAAAGCATGGGATGTTGCCAATAATTCTTCAACCTATATTCTCACCTTCAGGGTGGTAAAAAGCAGCGAATTAGAAATTGCCCATGTACTCAATTACCCCAATCCATTTACTACCCGCACACAATTCTGGTTTGAACACAATCGTCCTGGGGAAAACTTGCTGGTAACCATACGAATTATGACCATCAGCGGCAAAGTAGTTAAATCAATTTATCAAACAATAAATACACAAGGAAACCGTTCTTGTGAAATTGAATGGGACGGAAAAGATGATTACGGCGATAAAGCAGGCAGAGGCGTTTATTTATACAACCTTGAAGTAAAAACACCCGATGGTAAAAAAGCCCGCAAACTGGAGAAATTAGTACTGCTTTAATTTATCCCTGATTACTTAACCCCTATTTTTGCATCCGAAATAAAAAAATTAAATGAAAGTCAAAACCACCAAACTAATTGTAGCAGGATTGGTATGTGTATTATCTGCTTCCACATTGTTTGCTCAAAGAATTAATGTTGTTACCACCGCAGTTCCTTTTTTAAGAATTTCTCCTGATGCCCGTGCTGGTGGTATGGGTGATGCAGGTTTAGCAACTGAACCGGATGCCAGTTCAATTTTCTGGAACCTCGCTAAAATCCCATTCGCTAAAAGTAATAATGCCGCTGCAGTAACTTATACTCCGTGGTTGAGAGATTTGCAGGTAAATGATGTTTTTCTTGGCACTCTTTCCGGTTATCATAAATTAGATGAGGAGCAGGCTATTTCTGCATCTCTTCGCTATTTCAGTTTAGGTAAAATAACTTTTACCGATTTCTCAGGGCAGACTCTATTTGATGGCAACCCAAGAGAATTTGCGTTTGATGCCGGCTATTCCCGTAAACTGTCTGATAAAACGGGATTGGGGGTTGCATTGAGATATATTCATTCAAACCTTGTTGGTAATGCGCCTATACAAGGACAGTCTTACAAACCCGGTAACGCAATAGCAGGAGACATTAGTTTTTATTATAATGGAGTTAGTGAAGCGGGAACGGGATGGAGTTTTGGAGCGGCAGCTACTAACCTCGGTTCAAAGATTTCCTATACCAGTGATGCTCAAACCAAAGATTATATACCAGCCAATTTAGGTATTGGTACTGCTTATACAAAGCAGATTGATGAGACCAATAAAATAACTTTTGCACTTGATTTGAATAAATTACTGGTTCCTACTCCTAACGACACTACTATTTCAGGAATTACGGCTTACCGTAATAAGAGTGTTGCTTCCAGTTGGATATCTTCTTTGGGAGATGGTGATGATTTTAAAGAAATAACTTTTTCATTAGGTGCCGAATATACTTACAATGAACAGTTTACTTTAAGAGCAGGTTATTTTTATGAAGATAAAACAAAGGGCAACCGTAAGTATTTTACTGTTGGGGCAGGTTTAAAATATAATGTATTTGGATTAAATCTCTCTTATCTTGTTCCATCAGGAAACGGTGTTAACCGTAACCCGTTAAGTAATACACTTCGTTTTAGCTTAATATTTGATTTGGATAATATAGGCAAAGGAGAAGCAGCCACTACAACAACAGATAATTAATTATTTCAATAAAATCAGAAAAGGCGGAGGTTCATTACCTTCGCCTTTTTAGTTTAATATCATACTATGTCATACAGAATTGGTTCGGGAGTTGATTTTCATCAAATGGTTGAAGGAAGGGAATTGTGGATTGGAGGAATAAACATTCCTCATCATAAAGGTGCATTGGGCCATAGCGATGCTGATGTACTGCTGCATGCTATATGTGATGCTATGCTCGGAGCATTAAGTTTAGATGATATAGGAACCCATTTTCCAGATACAGATAGTGCTTATAAAAATATTGACAGTAAAATTCTTCTGAGAAAAACAGCTGATATTATCGGCGAACAAGGTTACTATATTATCAATATTGACACAACACTTTGTCTTCAGTCGCCCAAAATAAAACCTTATGTCACGGACATGCAGGTAACCATTGCCAGGGTATTGCAAATACCAGTAACAGATATTTCTATTAAAGCAACCACAACAGAAAAAATGGGATTTGTGGGAAGAGAAGAAGGAATAATGGCATATGCTACGGTATTGTTAAAAAAAATTGAAGGTGATTAGGTTTGTAGCCTTTTATTCAGTCACTCCGTCTTAATAATAAAACTGTACTTATTTTTGCCCGATGGCCGAAATCAATATTAAAATAATCAATCAATCCAATAATCCTTTACCAGCTTATGCTACAGCAGGATCTTCTGGTATGGATTTAAGAGCTTTTATTGAAGTGCCTGTTGAAATGAAACCTCTGGAAAGAGTATTTGTGCCAACTGGAATATTTATTGAATTACCCGAGGGTTATGAAGCCCAGGTAAGGCCCAGAAGCGGATTGGCATTAAAACATGGCATCACCTGTTTAAATTCTCCCGGTACTGTGGATTCCGATTACAGGGGAGAAATTAAAGTGATACTCATTAACCTGTCTAATGAAATACAGGTTATTCATCCTTCAGATCGTATTGCACAGATGATAATACAAAAAGTAGAAAAAGCAGTTTGGACAGAAACAGCTGCTATTAATATAACAGAAAGAAATACCGGTGGCTTTGGACATACAGGTAAACAATGATAAATAATGAAAAGAAGCGGGATATTATATTTTGTTGCTATTGTTGCTTTGCTGGCAAGCTGCCGCAGCCAGAAAAAAATTCAAAAGGTAATTGCACCCAAGGATTCGGCAGTGGTAATTACTAATGAACCTAAAATAGATACAGCAGTATTGGTAAAAACCGCCATTGGCCGGATGAATTCCTATCGGATAGACTTTAAAACCTTTTCAGCAAAAATTAAAGTGGACTATGAGAACAGCAAAGGCAGGCAACCTGATTTTACCGCCTATGTACGAATGAAAAAAAATGAAGTAATATGGCTTTCATTAACAGGCACCCTTGGTATTGAAGGGTTCAGGGTAATGATAACAAAGGATACTGTGATGATTATGGATAAACTTTCCAATACATATACCGTTCGCCCATTGACTTATTTGCAGGAACTTAGCAATATACCTTTTGATTTTGGAACACTCCAGGATCTCATTATTGGTAATCCTGTGTTTTTTAATCAGGACAGCATCTCTGCTTATCGTAAAGTGGATAATACCGTTTCATTACTAAGCATCACCAGTTTGTTTAAACATTTGCTTACTCTTTCTTCAGATGATATAATTACACACAGTAAACTGGATGATGCAGATCCCACCCGCAACCGTACCTGTGATTTAACATATGAAGAATATGATAATAAAAATGGTGTTAATTTTTCTAACTACCGCAATATTGTTATTTCAGAAAATTCGAAATTGGAAATCCAGTTAAAATTTAAACAGTTTGAAATAAATCCTCAGGAACAAACTTATCCGTTTAATGTTCCTAAAAGATTTACAAGAAAGTAAAAAAGCATAATTTTTTTTGAATAGTGCCGTTAACCAGTTGAAAAGACTTAAATCATACAAACAAAAGCCCATGAGTCGTTTATTCATCATTATCTCTTTTATGCTGTTTGTACAGGCCCCTGTTTTTGCACAGCAAAAAACACAGGATAAACAGGAGCTTGAACGTAAACGCCAGGAAACCTTAAGAGAAATTGAAGAGATAAATGCAACACTTAAAGAAGTGCAAAAAGGGAAAAAAGAAAGTGTAGGGCAACTGGCATTAGTAAAAAAGAAATTAACTCTTCGCCAGAATATTATTAATAACATCAGTGATCAGATTGAAGGAATAGACAATGATATTAACCGCAACTGGAGAGAAATTAGCCGCCTTCGCAATGATCTGGATACACTAAAACAGGAATATGCTAAAAGTATAGTGTACGCTTATAAAAGCCGCAGCAGTTTTGATTTTTTGAACTTCATTTTTTCTGCCGCCAGTTTCAATGATGCTATTAGACGTATTGCTTATTTACGTACTTATCGTGCTTACCGTGCACAACAGGCAGAAACTATTAAGAAAACACAGGTGCAAATACAAGATAAAGTAGCACAGTTAAGAGGCAACCGGGAAAAAAAGAACGAAACATTAAAAGACCAGAGCAAAGAAGCAGAAAAATTAGAACAGGAGAAAAAAGAAAAAGACCAGATGGTGGCACAATTTAAATCAAAAGAAAAAGAACTGGCAACAGTGGTAGCTAATAAAAAGAAACAACTCTCCAATTATAAAAAACAAATTGACGCCATTGTACGCAGGGAAATAAAAGAAACTGAAGACCGGGCCCGTGCCGAAAGAGCCAGATTGGCTAAAGAAGCAAAGGCTAAAGAAAAAGCAAATCCTGTAACAGCGGTTATTCCTAAAAAAGAAACCAATGGTAATGCTGTAGCAAAAGTTGATAAACCGGTTACGACTAAACAATCAGTAGATTTTAATTTAAGTGAAGAAGATTTTGCATTGGCTAGCGATTTCGCTAAAAATCAAAACCGTTTGCCATGGCCGGTTGATAATGGGTATTTAACAGCTCACTATGGTGTGAATACAATTGAAGGAACAAAAATTCAATATGATAATAGTGGTATTACTATTTCTACATCCCCTGGTACCAGTGTAAAAGCTGTTTTTGATGGAGAAGTTTCATCGGTATTTAATGTAGAAGGGAATTACGGTGTTACTATTCGCCATGGTAATTATTACACTACATATGGAAATTTGTCATCCGTTACTGTATCAAAAAACACCATGGTAAAAGCCGGCCAGGTAATTGGCCGCTCAGGAAGCAGCGATACGGAAGAGGGAAGGGGGCAGGTTGAGTTTATGATGATGAAAGAATTAAAATACCTGAACCCTGAAAGCTGGTTACGTAATAAGCGTTAAGAAATTTATTTTACAAATCTTGAATACAATGCTTCATATTGCGGAACGATATTGTGTATATCAAAACGATCAGCCTGTTTTTTAGCGCCTTCTTTAAATTTCTTTAGAGTAGCGTCATCTTTTAAAATACTAATTGCTTTTTTACTCATGTCAGCTATATCACCTACACTTCCCATATAACCATTTTCCCCATCAATCATAATTTCTGGCAAACCGCCGGCATTGGTACAAACAACAGGAACCTGTGCTGCCATTGCTTCCAGTGCAGCCAAACCAAAACTTTCGTATTCAGAAGTGAGTAAAAATAAATCACCAATAGGCAGGATATCTTCCATCTCTACCTGCTTCCCAACAAAACGGGTTTCATCACATAAATTCAGTTCACGGCATAGTTCTTCTGCTTTGGGTCTTTCCGGTCCGTCACCTACCATTATTAATTTGGAAGGAATAGCTTTATTAATTTGGTGGAAAATTTTTATCACATCCTCCACTCTTTTTATTTTTCTGAAGTTAGAGGCATGCAGTATTACTCTTTGCTTATTCGGGGCGATAACTTTTTTAAAAGCGTCAATTGGTTTTTTATTAAACCGTTTTACATCTACAAAGTTGTGAATAACATCAATCTCTTTTTCAATCTTAAAGGATTTATAGGTTTCATCACGCAGGTTATCAGATACAGCGGTGATGGCGTCACTCTCATTTATAGAGAAAGTTACAACTGGGGCATAGGTTTTATCTCTTCCCACCAATGTAATATCTGTGCCATGCAGTGTAGTTATAACGGTTACATTTTTTCCCTGTTTTTTTACTATTTGTTTAGCCATATATGCCGCTGATGCATGCGGAATGGCATAATGTGCATGAATAATATCAAGGTTATTTTTCATTATCACATCCACCAAAGTGCTGGCCAATGCTGTTTCGTAAGGGGGGTAATCAAATAACGGATAAGTTGGAACCTGTACTTCATGATAATAAATATTGGCGTGAAATTCATTTAAGCGTACCGGTTGCTGATAGGTAATAAAATGTACATTATGTCCTTTTTCCGCTAAAGCTTTCCCCAGTTCCGTTGCTAATACTCCACTACCGCCAAAAGTAGGATAGCAGGCAATTCCTATGTTCATCCGTTAGTTTTTAAGTGAGCGAAGTTAACTATAATTTGCCGGCAAAAATTTCTACCCATTCTGTTAAATTTTATAACTGGCTGTTAATTGTTAAAATTGTAATTTCCGTCCTTAATATTTATTACAGACATGAAAATCTTACTATCAATTATTACGTTGTTTGCTTCAACAGGGCTAATAGCACAGGATGATTCAGCAATGATTAAAAAAATTACAGACGATGTTCTTACCAACGGCAAAGCCTACGAATACCTGCGGGTATTATGTAAAGAGGTAGGGCCCAGGCTATCCGGTTCTCCACAGGCAGCAAAAGCTGTAACCGTAACTCAAAAAATGATGGAGGATTTAGGCGCTGGTAAAGTGTGGCTGCAGGAATGCATGGTGCCACATTGGGTAAGAGGAAAAAAAGAAGAAGCGAAAATTATTTATGGAGATGGTAAAACCTATAAGCTGGATGTTACTTCTTTAGGTAACTCTCTTGGCACAGGTGATAAAGGAATTACAGCCAATGTAATTGAAGTAAAGAATTTTGATGAACTGAATGCATTAGGTGAAAAAGTTATTAAGGGAAATATTGTGTTTTACAATTATAAAATGAATCCTGCTTATATCAATACATTCAGAGCTTACAGTGAGGCAGGAAAAT
>JBLMVP010000267.1:0-2598 GCA_050256755.1 Sphingobacteriales bacterium
GATATACCAATGCACTGTTATAATTAACTGGAATATCAATGCTGAATTTAATCGCAGTACTTTGTCCTGCTGATGCAGTAAAGGATTGAACAGGATTTCCATTCTTAAACAACCCATCCACCGGCTGCATGGTAGTGGCATCAAACAATTGTAAACTGGCTTGGCCGGCTAATTGCTTATCTGTTAAGTTGGAAACCTTAGCGCTGAATTCCATTTTATCTCCTTCCCGCATAAAACGGGGAGCATTGGGTTGCACCATTAATTGTTTTTGTGTAATTACTTTATTACTGGTGATGGCAGTACGCATGTCTTTGGTATGTGCCAATCCCAAAAATTTCCATTCTGTTAATGCTTCAGGTATTGTAAAGCTGAAAGAAATATTTCCTGCTGAATCTGTTTTTAAATCAGGTATGAAGAATGCTGTTTCATTAAAGTTTTTGCGGATTTGGATGTTGGAAGCATTTATTTCCTGATTATCGATTTGTTGCTTTTTTGTCTTTTCAGAATTGATAAATAATTCTCCAGTTTGAGAATTCATATCATGTTGAAAAGAAGTATTACCTCTAAGTACTACTTTTTCTGTGTCAGCAGCTTTCGACATTACTTGAACGCCGGGGGCTCGACCTTGTAGCATTTTACTTGCTCCCGGTGCAAATGAGCCATATAGCCTAGGGTCGAATCTTTGCATCCAAGAATAAACATTTTTTTCATTTTTTTCTTTAATAACCAGGACATCATATTGTTTGTAATAATTTCCTCCAATGGTTTCTTTGTAGTAGTCATTTCCTTCTGTTTCATCAATACCAAACACATTACTATTCCATTGATTAAACCCATAAAAGCTTGGATATAACTGATTTTTAAAATCAATCCAGCTATGTGGTTTAAACTGGTCAAGCGAGGCATCATACATTGTGGCCAGCATTTCAGCAGCTACTTTATCACCTTTAACTCCGCTTATCTTCAATGTCCATTTTTCTTCACTGCCGGGTAAGGTTTTATCTCTGAATGTTTCATAACTAATTTTTAGTTCCTTATTTGTCCACGGCACATCCGCCTGTGTGCTTCCGGTATAAACACGGTTGTTCTTAACATAAAACCAGTTTACACTGATACCACCACGGTCTTCTTCAGTAGCAGGTAACTCAAAAGTTTTTGTTTCAGCATTGATAGAAATATAATTTCTTTCTTCCCTGTTATTGGTGCGCAATGTATTTTGCACAAGCCATACCTCTTTATCTGCTGTACTTATTTGATAAGTTGCTTTCTCTCCCGGTTCAACCAAACCTTTCAGCATCGTTAATGCCGCACCCGCCTTTGTGGAAGTATAAGCATTCGAATTGCTGTTATACAGTTCAATATATTTTTTAGCAACCACCGTTTCGCCATACTTATCTTTTGTAGTAGCAATTATTTCATACCAGCCACTTTCTAATTTCTTATTGCTGATTTCTAATTTCTCATTTTCCTTAGTAGTATATGTTTTATCAAAAACTTTTTCTCCCTTATTCCATTTGCTTATTTCATTTTCATCCGCATACACATCATTGGGGAAACTGGCATAATAAGCTTCTTTGCTCATCAAAAATTGATCGGGTTGTTCCCACAATCTCTCCCTGAAAATCCTGTTCGGTGTTTGCAGTCTGTGAATAGTTACATTGACATTGGCTGACTCAAACACATCGTTGATATTGGTTGATGAAATCAATAATGATTTTAAACTATCAGCCGGCAAACGATTTGCCGCATCAATATTCAACTGCAAAGCCT
This sequence comes from Sphingobacteriales bacterium, assembly GCA_050256755.1. Taxonomy (GTDB): domain Bacteria; phylum Bacteroidota; class Bacteroidia; order Chitinophagales; family Chitinophagaceae; genus AWTP1-9. The sequence goes on from JBLMVP010000267.1 coordinate 1,771, forward strand.
GGTAGGCTACTGCCACATTGGTATTGCTGCTTCTTGTTTCGCCGTTGATGTCCGTAACATCAGCGCTTACTTCATAAATAAATGTTGGCTGACTGCTTTTATCAACACTTTCATCCGGTATAGCTTTGAACATTACTTTAAATTCACCATTCGCATCGGTTGTGGTTTCTCCATTGGTAATTTCCATCTCTTCACCACGGCCATAAGGCGGTCTTATTTTGGCATAACTAAAACCATAATCCCACCAGATGGGATAACGGACTTTTCTTACTACCCTGTATTTAACTTTTGCTCCATCTACATTATTCCCCGCATATGCTTTGGCATTTCCCTTTACTGTTATTTCATCATTTAAACGGTAAGTTCCATCCGGCTTTTTTATTTCCACATAAAACTTAGGACGTTTATATTCTTCCACACTAAAAAAAGCGTAGGCATTATTGTTGGAATCGAGAATTGAAAAATTTCCATTTAATGTTCCCTCCGGCAAATGGAAACTTCCATGATAAGACCCAAACTCATTGGTAGTTAAATTTAGTTCATTCACTTTTTGTCCGTTAGCATCCCGCATTATTAATTTTGACCTGGCATTCTCCACGGCCATTGTTTTGCGTTCAGCAGTAATGGTTTGCATCACAATACCTTTGAAGTACATGGTTTGCCCGGGACGATAAATAGAACGGTCAGTAAATAAAAAAGCACGGTTGATAGTAGGTTGTTGCTGCGGTTTGTATTCACGGGAGATATAATAATCGTCATCCAGGAACAAATAATCTTTTTCATGGCTTATTTCCAGCATAATATTTCTTCCGTCATTATCTGATTTTA
>JBLMVP010000268.1:0-4181 GCA_050256755.1 Sphingobacteriales bacterium
TTGATTACTACATGAGTAATCCTTATACTGATACCATACAAACATCTCAGTATAGTGGCATAGTTAACCGTTTCAGGAAAACTTCCAGTATTACTATTCAGCAAATTAGTAATGAACAGGTACCGGCCTTGTTTAAAGATGGATTAAGTTTGGTTACCTATTTCGGTCATTCATCTCCCAATACATTACAATTTAGTCTTGATGAACCCAGAGACTTAAAAAATTCAGGGAAATACCCTTTTTTTATAGCAAATGGTTGCCAGGCAGGAAACAATTTTCTGTTTGATACGCTCAGGCTTATTGATAATCTTACTTTATCAGAAAAATTTGTGGTGACAGATAAAGCTGGAAGTATAGGATTTTTAGCCAGTACACATTTGGGTATTGTAAATTTCCTCCATTTTTATACACATGAGTTTTATGTTCAGATGTCCAAAAAATCATATGGTAAAACTTTTGGGGAAATTGGCAAAAATACCATTGATTATATAATGCAGACATATACCGAAGATGATTACTATAACCGTCAAAATGCTGAACAGGTAAATCTTAATGGAGACCCGGCAATACATTCTATAAACTTCGCCAAACCTGATTATGTAGTTGAGTCATCACTAATTGGAGTTGCCCCCCAATTTATATCAATAGCAGAAACAAATTTCAAAGTATCATTTAAAATGATGAATATAGGTAAAGGGGTAAACGATTCAATAAGAGTAGTAGTTAAACGTCAATATCCATCAGATGGACATGAAGAAGAAATATATAACCAAAAAATAAGTGGTATACAATATGCCGATTCTGTTCAGCTTATTTTACCGATAATGCCTTTAAGAGATAAGGGTTTGAATAAATTAACATTCATTTTGGATGCAGAAAATGCAGTTGATGAAATTTGTGAAACCAATAACAGTGTAACTAAAGATGTATTTATTTATGAAAACGAATTAAGGCCGGTTTATCCTGCTAATTATTCAATTATTAATAAGCAAAACATAACATTTAGCGCTACTACAGCCAATGTGTTACAACCCACTCAGCAATACCTAATGGAACTCGATACAACAGCATTGTTTAATTCTCCTTTAAAGATCTCTTCAACTGTAACTAATAGCGGAGGGTTAATAACTTTTGCTCCAAATATAACCTTCCAGGATGGAGTAGTTTATTACTGGCGCACTGGTGTGGGGGATCCTTCCGGCAATAATGTTATATGGAATAATGCATCTTTTATTTATTTGTCTACTTCATCAGAAGGATTTAACCAATCGCATTATTATCAATTTAAAAATAACCAGTACTACAATATTTTTCTTGATTCAGCAGACAGGGTATTTAAGTATCAGATCTCTGACAGGAACTTATTAGTAAGAACGGGATCCTACCCCTATTTTGTTAATGATAAAATTGATATGACGCTTGATGTTGAAAGTATCCACGTGTATGCTTGTAAATATTTTGCTTTTCAAATTACAGTTCTGGATGGAAAAACACTCAGACCATGGCAAAACGTAAATGTAGACGGCACAGGTTTATATGGAAGTCAGCCAATTTGTGCGGGTCCTTACAGAAACTTTTTTGAATACTTGTACCTGGATTCGTCCAGCCGGCGTAAGGCTATGGATTTTCTGAATTTTATTCCCGATAGTAATTATGTAATTATCACTAACAATTCTGCAGATGTGAGTTTTAATCAAATATCGGCAGCAGAATTGATGTCTGATACGTCCTATCTTGGAAGCAATGTTTCACTTTATCATACATTTAAAAACTTTGGCTTTGATTTGATTGACTCTTTCCGTACAAACAGGCCTATGATTTTTATCTTCAAAAAGAATGATATCACTTTCCCATTGCAGCAATACGTGGGAAATAAAACAGACTGGCTTGTTAAGAACTTTGATTTAAGAGGGCTGATTAATATAGGAACTATTGAATCGCCCTGGTTTGGACCGGTTAAGAAGTGGGAAGCGCTGCATTGGGATGGAGCAAATATTGAAACTGTACCTGACGATGTTAATATAGAAGTTATTGGACGAACAACTTCAGGTGATGCTATTTCTCTTGCTGTTATTAACCCTTCAAAAGATACATCAATCAGCTTCATTGACGCAGCTGTTTATCCATATGTTAAATTGAGGATGAGTAATACGGATACACTTAATTCTACTCCAAACCAGCTCAAGTACTGGAGACTGAATGCAACAACACTTCCCGAAGGTGTCTTATCTCCAAATATTACATATGAATTTAAAGAGGTGATTGAGCAGGGTGAAAATATTTCTATAAAAGTGGCATTCAAAAATATCAGTGATAAGACATTTGAAGACAGTTTATTTGTAAAGTGTGTGATAACTGATAAAAATAATGTGCCGCACGATATTTTTATACCGAGGGTAAAACCATTGGCTTCGGGTGAAGTAGCCACAATTTCTTTTGTAGTTGATTCCAAAGATTATTTTGGGAAGAACTCCATGTATTTTATGGTAAACCCTGAAGGTGTGGTGCCAGAGCAATATTTGTTTAATAACTTTTTCTATAAGGATTTTGTGGTAAACGAAGACAAATACAGCCCGTTACTCGACGTTACTTTTGATGGGACACATATTCTTAGTAAGGATATTGTTTCATCAAAACCGCATATCCAGATAAAACTTAAAGATAATAGCCAATACCTGTTATTAAATGACACATCTTTATTTAGGATACAGATACGTTTTCCTAATGGTTCATTAAAGGATTATGCTTTTAACAGCAGTGAAATTCAGTTTTCTCCGGCAGTTAGTGGTACAGATAATAATGCTATGGTTAATTTCTTCCCTAATTTCCCGCAGGACGGGGAATATGAATTAATTGTAACCGGTAAAGATGTTAACGGAAATAAAGCTGGTCAAACGGCGTATCGTGTTCTGTTTAATGTGATAAATAAGCCAATGATTTCAAATATGCTTAATTATCCTAACCCGTTCACAACTTCTACTGCATTTGTATTTACAATAACCGGAAACGAAGTACCTCAAAATATAAGGATACAAATTCTTACTATTACTGGTAAAGTAGTTCGTGAGATAACAAAAGATGAATTAGGGCCTTTGCATATAGGAAGAAATATTACTGAGTTTAAATGGGACGGCACTGATCAGTTTGGGCAAAAATTGGCTAATGGAGTATACCTCTACAGGGTTATAACTAATTTAAATGGTAAGTCGCTTGATAAATACAAGGCTGGTGATGATATTACGGATAAGTATTTTACTAATGGATACGGAAAAATGTATTTAATGAGATAGGGAGTTATTGCTTGTTTAAACTGTCAAGGTAATAGCCAAGCAGTTTTGAAAATATTTTTGTTCCGGGTTCATTTAAATGTGAGCCATCAGAAAAATACTTTTTTGGGAAGGTATAAGTATTGTTTACATCATAAACTGGTATAGTATAAGTTTTGCTTATGTCAGCATAAATTGAATCTGCATTATTAATAAATCTTCTTCCTTTAATATTGATTGGCTTAATGGCGGGAGGATGTATGATTATTACATGACTTCCCTTTTTTAAAAAAAGTTGAACAATCTTTTTTAATTGACTTACGGTAGTGTCGTTTATTTTTTCTTCACTAATCATCTTTGTTACTGGTTCAAATTCTTTTGTTTTCCCCCAGTTAATAGTATCTCTGGTTAATTCCTTATGCGTATTCGCAAATCCTTTGTATATATTATGATCAAATTTTTGAACTTCCTGCTGGTTTAAAAAAATGGAAGTTCGGCTATATTCATCAAAGAATGAATATTTTAAAAACGGCTGATGCTTAATAAGTGTAGTGTTAAACCCCGCCCTTTGCATGTAGTTGAAAACAGTATCGTTATCAAGAAAGAAAAGATTACTATACCGGTCTTTTAACCTGTTTGGTTTTAATACAGAGGATGCATCGAGATTTAAAACAGCGTATTTGGGGGCTTTATGATGTGATAGGTATAAAGTAGCATAGAGTAGCATTTCTTCAGTATCTGAACCACCCTGGCCAAGATTATAAGATTGTAATTCTGTTATTGAATCAACATAAAAGGGGTTTATTCCAAAATGCGTTCTTGAATTGCCAAAAAAAACGATATCGTAATCTGGCTTGGCGGATAAGAGTAGTTCCATTTTGCCAAAATAAACCAGTTGGAGTTTTTTCCTGTATC
>JBLMVP010000269.1:0-4503 GCA_050256755.1 Sphingobacteriales bacterium
CAGTTTATGTAAAATATTTTCTGCAAAAAACTGTTTGCATATTTCACCGGCCTTTTTTAATAATATTTCCATAGTCGGGTAATCAGTACCCAGTAACTGATAGGTCTCCGTTAATGCATCCGTGTCATTAAGCAGGTTATTTTCCTGCAGGGCATCTCTTAGTGCTTTTATTCTTAAACCATCATCTTTTATTTTTCCTAATTCAGCTATCATCCAGCTCAGCGCTAAAAAACAATTTTTATCTAACAGTAAAACACTCCCGGGATTCCTGGCGGGAGGAAACTGGTTAAAGGGTGAGGATACAATTTCAGGAGTAAGATATTTGCTAAGCACACCGGAAGCAGGCATAGTTTCTTTCATTTGAATGGCGCCCTGCAATGCATGCGGATAAATACTTAACCAGCGCAGTTTTCTTCTTAACTCATGAACCTCTTCTTCCACATTATCAAAAACAAAATTGGTGGCCCCGGCAAACTCCTCAATCTTTTTTATTTCTTTAGTATAAAAATCGCTGAACAGTTCTGTTTCTTTTTCATCATGATACCAGTCTGCTTCCTTTAATTTATCTTTTATGGTATTAAAACGTTTCCCGTTAAACCAGTTTTCCTGTTTCAGCAAACTGTGCAGCATTTCAATTTTCTTTTTTGCTTTGCTTTCTAAAAGTTTTATTACCGGGTGGGGTATATTTCCGGCGGCAGTAAACTCTTTGGCAAAAGCAGCATAATAATCAATGGCACCCAAAACATCTTCCACCTCCTTAAACTTAACTTTCAGTTCGGTAAATAATTGTTTATTGTACAGGCTTGCATACAATTTGGAAAGTCCTTCCAGCATAAATACAGGAGTACGCAAATCATGTAAAAAAAGCCATAAGGCGGGGTTTTCCTGCGAAGCCGCCTGGCTAAATAATGTTTCAATCTTACTTAAATGAAATTCAAATCTTGATTTTCCCTGTTTCATTTTTATGCTCAGAGGCTTTTATTTCTTCTTTTAAATTTACTTATAAAAGATGGAGTTTACAGCAACAAGCTACAAAAAATAAGACAGTAAGCTAAACGGTGAGATGGCGTTTTTACCGGTGGAAACAATTGTTATTTGTTTTCTTTTTTGTCTTGAATATTTTTTCTCTTACTTATTCTTGGCGGAAAAAACTAAGCAGCGAAAGCCTCCCGGGGTTCTGTATACAGCCCGAATTTGCTGGATTCCCTGGTTAAGCTTTGGTAGTACGGTAATAAAGCGCTTTAGTTCTCCGGTTAATGAAAGCGCAGGTACAATCTGCAGTTAATTAAGGAATGTGCTGGTTACTCTTCCTGGAGTTTTATAATGATGACCGGATATTGAGCTTTCCTGAAAGTTGAAACATGGAAGAGCTGATTGGGTAAAACCATATAAAGCTTGTTTCACCCATTTGTTTTGCATCTGTGGGCATAGGTTGCACTCAGGTAAGGAAAAGATGATTAGGAATACTAGGCATACAGGAGCATGCGTGGCAACAGGTGTTGCTGCAGGGTACAGGGGCTGGTACCTTAATTAACCAGGTGCATACTCATAGGAGTTGGCTCTCAGCGTTCGGCATAACGGTAATGGTTGGAGAGATTTCTCACTCTATTCAACATGACGGGACTCTGTTTGTCATGACGAAAAAAAAAGATGAAGTAATACACTTCATCTTTTTGCTATTGATTGAAAATGCCGTTTAATATCTTTTCGCGATGGTAAACATAAAGCGTTTGGGTTCACCCACCACACCCGCAGCTTCTCTTCTTTTTTTCAATGCATCAGATTTCCAGTAAGCAAAGGCTTTGGCTGTATCGGCCAGGGCCAATACCATATTTACTTTATGGCTATCTTCTGCATCATGGCCATATACCCTGTCCATTATACCGTTATCCAGTCTATCCTGTTTGCTTCCGGTAAAAGCTTTTTCCCAGGTAGCCCAATCTTTTACGGTTATTTCCGTCAATACCCTGGGTTTGTTACCAATATTGGCTGTATCCTGCCATACTGTAGTAACCATCTGCATAATGGGGGTGCCTGTTACGCCACCTTTTTGCATGGCTGCTTTTAAACTGGGATCTTTACTAAATGCTTTGGCTTTGGCAACATCATCCAGTTTGGTTACTACAAATACCATATTGGTATCCATGGTACCACGGCCAATTACATAAGAATGCACGCCGTACTTTAACCGTATAGAATCATGTGAATCATACGCCGCTAACCAGGCAGTAAAGTTTTTTACTTTGTGACGTGCGAGCATCATGTTCTCCGGCGTGGTTACAATAGTGTTAACAGGAGTTGGTTCGGCAGGTTTAGCAGCACTAGTGTCGGTGCCAGTACTTTCCGTGGTTTTTTTATCAGCACCTCCACCACAGGAGGTAAAAATGAGCAGCATGCATGCAGCAAGCATGGCATAAAATGGAGAAGCTTTCATGTTGAAATTTGTTTAGAGTTAAGAATAATAGAGCAACGGGGGGAAGTTGTTGCAAAGGGTAAAGTATGTTAAATGTAAGCTTTATTTCTATTTTCTTCGTATGATAATGGTCATATGTGTAATACAATTATTATGCTATACTTTTTAATACTTTTATCAGGGCGTCATACCTGCGGAGGGGGTATCTTTTAAGCTGTTGTATTGAAGACCGGCTTTGTGCTGCACTTCGGGGGATTCTTGCTTTCGCAGGAATGACTTGAAGGAGCGACAGGAATGACGGTCTTGATTGGGGAGCCTTCGGCAGGCTCAGGGTGACAGTAATAATAAAAAAAGCCCGTCCTTGCGAACGGGCTTAGAGATGTGCTTGATCTTTATTGCACCACTTTAATAATCCCCGCTCCATTATAACTATGGTATTCGCCGTTATACATAGCATCGGCGCTTACGGGGCCCATTTTATATACACCGGGAGATACGGCCCTCACGGCATAATAATAAGTTTGTTTGTTGTAATACAAATTAACAAAGAGATTGATACGGTCGTCCCGCACATCCAGCGCCTGGGGAGTAGACGGATTTTTTATCCATTCCATACCGGGTAATTCTTTGGTGCGTGGGTTTTCAATTTCCAGCCCGGCAGGTAATAAATCGGTAATCACAATATTATCTACCTGGGTATTGTAAGCGCTTTCCAAACTAATGGCCACAATAATTAAATCATTTTGTTTAAAAGTATTGTTGCTTATTACTCTTCCATAACGGTCGTAAAACTGTTTACGCACTTTTATAAAATTATCTTCTTGTATATAGGCGCCGCTGGCACTGATACCTTCGGCCTGCCAGAAATAATAGAGGCTGCCATTGCCTTTGGTGTTTATTTCCACATTGGTGCCGCCAAGCTGTTTGGCAGTTAGCGAGAGATCATTGGCTTTTGTTTCGGCAATGGTTTTGCCATTTACTTTTACGAGTGCACTCACATCGCTTTTATTGGCAGCTCTTGCCATTTTACCAAGAGCCAGAAAAGAGAAAGCTCTTTCCTGTGTGCTGAGATAACGGCGTTGTTTAAGTTTATCGGTAATATGTTTGGCCATAATACCGCATTGATTATTGGATGGGTCCACTTCCAGCAGGGCATTGAGGGCAATGGCTTCGTCACGTACATCACTGTAATAACTGCCACCTGTTTGCGCCACGCTTTCTTCCCCGCTAAAACTGGTGGGTAATAATTGGTTGAAATTATTTTTATCACCTGCAATAGCATAAGCTGCGCTTAAGAGATATTTACTATCGAGACTGAGTAGTTCAGGTTTGCTTTTATAATAATTCATCACACTCACATTGGCTTTATTGGCTAATGCGAGTACATATAAACTATAGGCTACTTCCTTGGGAGCAATCTTTTTATTTTTATCTCGGTTGTAATAGTAATTTATCGTTTCCCTGTTCTTTAATTTGCTGACTAAATACGTGAGCATATTACTGAGTAAACTATTATCAATATCAAAACCTGCTTTTTGTGCTTCCAGTAAAAAGTGTGCGGCATATATAGTAGCCCACCAGTCCGCTTCGCCATCATCCCATAATGTAACAGCACCATTATAGAGTTGCCGCATTTTTATTTTACGGATAGCTTCAATGATATTGTAATTGGCGTTTTGTTTACTGGCTTTAAATTTTTGCAGTAAATCAGCCATGTCCCCAAAATAGAGTTGCGGGAAGGCGACGCTTACGGTTTGTTCGGTACAACCATAAGGATATTGTACGAGATAAGATAACTGGTTGGCAACCTGCAGTACAGGTGATTTGCTGATGACTAACTGGTAATTGATACTGGAAGGAATGAAATCATTCACTGCGAGATTGATATTTTGTGTGCTGCCACCATTGATGGTTCCATAACCTGTTACTTTTTGTAAAGTAGATGCAGGGCGAACGGTGATATCTGTTTCATCCATAAACTTTTCACCAAGACCATTTACTTCCACTTTTACTTTTGCCGGATTGATGGATGCTAAGGCAAGTACTTTAAACACAACACGGTTTTCTGCATTGGCAGATAGATTGACGGA
>JBLMVP010000270.1:0-9783 GCA_050256755.1 Sphingobacteriales bacterium
AAATAAGAACGCTTTCATTAATTACCGATACTGCAGAACAACGATATGATGCGCTGCTAAAAACTAATCCCGAAATATTTCAGCATGCAGCATTAAAACATATTGCTTCCTACCTCGGCATTACGGATACTTCTTTAAGCCGTATCCGAAAAGAATATTCTAAAAAATAACTCCGTTTTTATTTCTTGCCATTTGCTAAGTGCAGGGATGTTTTATTCATTTTTCTTTGTGTCATAATTTACAAAAGACTTCATCAGATGAAAAGTAATTTTTCTACTCCTGGATTTTTATGGCCTTTGCTGACATTGATTTGTATAATCGTGATAGTATACGGGTTAAATAAAGTAATCAGAAAAACAGGTTTGGCCAAATCAAAAAAGCAAATAACAGCAACAGTAATAACGGCACTTATTGCTGCATGGATAACTTTGTTAACCGTACTTTCTTACAAAGGATTCTTTGCCGACTTTGGCAAATTGCCTCCCCGTCTTGTTTTAGCATTAATTATTCCGTTGCCATTTATGTTGTGGTTTGCTTTTTCAAAAACAGGAACTCAATTGTTACTATTGGTTCCCCCACATTGGTTAATCGCTATACAATCCTTCCGGATATTTGTTGAAATACTTTTATGGTTTGCTTTTTTAGCAGGAAAACTACCCGTTCAAATGAGTTTTGAAGGAGGAAATTTTGATATACTTACAGGAGTACTTGCCCTGCCCGCTGCTTATTTAATTGCAAAGAGGAAAACATACTCCTCAAAAATAATTTTAGCCTTTAATGTGATTGGTATTTTATTACTGTTTAATATTTTAATCATCGCAGTTCTTTCCATGCCAACTCCGTTCCGGTATTTTATGAATGAACCTTCCAATACACTGGTGACACAATTTCCTTTTATCTTATTGCCGGGTGTGTTGGTTCCGATAGCCTATTCATTCCATATATTTTCACTTCGCCAACTATTCACAAAAAAACGATACAAGAGTAATTATCATTAATCACTAAATTTCAAACAATGAAAAAATTTTTATTCCCTGTGCTGATTGGCACAGCAGGGTTTCCTTTTGCCGGAATGGCACAGACTATGCCCAATACAAGCAATGATAACAAACAGCAAAAACATCAGCCAAAATTTGGATTAAAAGCTGGCTATAACATTTCAAAAATGACGGGCAGTACTACCAATTTTGACCACGGAAGTAAAAGTGGTTTTATGGTAGGGGGATTTTTTTCTCCTTCTACAAAAAAGGGAGTCGGCTTCCGAAGCGAATTTATTTTTTCAAGAACCAGTCATACATTTCTTGACGATGGTATAAAAAATCCGGTAACTACCGATTACATATACTTACCTCAACTCACTACGTATTCCATTGGCAAATTTTTGCAACTGCAGGCAGGCGGTCAAATGGGGATACTTATAAAAACTTCCAGCGAAAAAAATTATACTCCTGCTTCCAAAAATGGTCTTATGGATTTTATGAACCGCATTGATTATGGATTTGCCGGAGGAATTGAAATTTATCCGGTAAAAGGATTGATTGCAGGAACCCGGTATAATATCAGTTTTGGGAATATGTATAAGAGAAGCGAAGTTCCAGGGAATCCGTACCCTCTTCCTTTCATTCCCACCGATCTTAAATCAAAAAATTCAGTAGTGCAATTTTTTATTGGATATAAATTTTAAACTCATTAATTAAAAAATGTAAATCATGAAACGCAACATTAACAACACTATCAAAATTTCCGGATTGCTTGCCACTATCATTATTTTTAGTTTCTCTACCTGCAAAAAAGATAATACTGTAATTAAAAAGGCAGAAGCACATCTTGAAGCTACCAATACATTAACTCCGGTAAATGGCCTGGTTACTTTCACACAGGTCGATAATGGCAAAGTAAAAATGCAATTAGAAATTATTGTTCCCTCCCGGGCAGGGCAAAGTGTAGCTATTCATATACATGAACATGGTATGTGTGGTAATGCCGGTGGTGATGCACATGGTCATTGGAACCCAAAAGGAGCTTCACATGGCAAATGGGGCAGCACATCTTATCATGCCGGCGACATTGGTAATATTCCACTGGATGCAAATGGGAAAGGAAGACTCGTTTTAGAAACAGATTTGTGGAGCATCGGAGGTAGCGATACGACAAAAAATATCCTGCACCGTGGTATTATTGTACATGGTGGGATAGATGATTATTTAACACAGCCGGCAGGCAATTCTGGTCCACGTATCGGCTGCGGAGAAATTCACGAGCATTAAACCAGGCAGAATATGAATAAAGAAACCTGTTTTATTCTGGCAATATTAACAGGAACAGCAGTAGCCATGCAGGCGGGAATTAATGCACAGCTAAATACCGTAATTAAAAACCCTGTGGCTACTGCTTTTATATCATTCTTTACAGATACCGTTGCACTTATTGTTTATTTATGTTTCACTGCTCATCAATCTTTGCCATTAACTGGAATAATAAATAAAACAAGCTGGTGGAAATTTCCCGGTGGTTTACTGGGATGGTTTTATATAACAGCTGCTATTTTTATCGTACCTGAAATTGACCCGGCTAATAATATAACTAGTTTTATACTAGCCGGGTAGTTATTGACAGCAGCTGTTATTAACCATTTTAGGTTATTGAATCTCCCTGTAAAAACTATTTCTGCTGAAAGAATTGCCGGGATTGTGTTGATTTTTGCTGGAAGTTATTTGATTAGAAAAATAAATTCTCCTAAATAGCTGAGCAAATTTGATTATTAAAATAATATCCAATGGCCACACATTATCTTGTTTTCTTCTGCACGATATACAAGCCTTATTTCTTAAACGGCCATTGTTTTTTCAACCGGGCATAAATAAAATAAACTACTAAACCCGTTCCAAATACACCTAAAAAATAAAACATCACCGTCCATTGAGTAGAAAAGAAAATATATAGCCAGATAGCTATTGCCAATATTACCGGTAATGGATAAAGTGGCATTTTATATGGGAGATGCTGAGTGCCGTTTCTTTTCCGGAGTAATACCACTCCCACTGCCTGTGCAATAAACTGTACAATGATTCGCATAGCCAGTATGCCATCAATAATATGTTTCATCTTAAACAACTGGCTAAACAAAAATGCAAGTGCACATAAAACCAATAACGAAACATACGGGAAGTTTTTGGTTGGATGCAGCTTACCAAACACTTTAAAAAATGATCCATCAACAGCCGCAGCAAAGGGAACACGGCTGTAACCTAACATCACTGCAAATAAAGAAGCCAATGCCACCCATAAAATCAAACCGGTGGCAACCAATGCCGCTTTGTGTCCATATAACCGTTCAATAAATGTACTTACCACATAATCTTGCTGTCCACTATCGTGTAAATGTTTTATTTCCTTCCAGCCGATTACACTGCTTACACTTAAATTCATGGCGAGGTATAAAACAGCTATTCCAATTACAGAGATAAACATACTTCTGGGGATATTCTTTCCGGGATTAATTATTTCACCCCCCAAATGACAAACATTATAATAACCGAGGTAACTATACACTGTTTTTACTGATGCCTGCCCCAGCACCACAAAAAATAAATGACTCAATTGAAACCCTTCATTCATTTCTTTGACTGGAGCCAGAAAATTTCCGTGGCTGATGCCACCAAAAATAATCCAACCCATCGTAAGCATCACCCCCATCCATAATAACACACCAATTTTACCTATTGATTCTATTTTGCGGTAAAGTAAAAAAGTCACAAACAAAATTACAACCCCTGAAATCATCTTTTGCTGCCATGCTTCAAGTGGAACTAGATAACAGAAGTATTGCGAAAAACCAATTGCCGCCGAGGCAGCAACCAGTGGAGCCTGTATCATTGTTTGCCATACATAAAGGAATGACATCATTTTACCCGGTCCATCTTTTCCATAGGCTTCCTTTAAGAAATTATAACTGCCACCCGCTAATGGGTATGCAGCACCCAGTTCGCTCCAAATCATTGCATCAATTAGAGAAAGTACAGCACCGCCAATCCAGGCATATAAAAACCATGGCCCGTTCATTATACTTACAACAATAGATAATGTAATGAACGGACCAATGCCCACCATGTCAATCATATTTAACACAGAAGCATGAAATAATCCAAGACGTCGCTGAAGGTGTGGTGTTTGATTCAAAAGCAGTAATTAAAGTTCAATTTAGGTTAATGATGAACAAAAACAAAAAACCCTCTCGGAGAACCGAAAGGGTGTACTAATTAAAAAATTATTAACCAGTAAACCTTATCCATGATAAACTAATATATAGTTGGTGTGAATTTGTCAAAGTACAATAAAATTTTTTGATGCTGCGATAGTAACTAATTTGGTTATTAAATTGTCCGATTCAAACAACAGAAATGAAGCCTTGAAATTTTTGGGGGGAAGAAATGAGAAAGGTGTAATGATTGTGCAGAAAGAAATTGGTCTTTTACAGGTACAAAATCGGTCTTTTACAGTTGGGAACTGGGGTAAAAAGAATGTCCCGCCAGAGGCGGGACGCTAATCAGTTACCATTAACCATTAAACCTTATCATATGCTGCAATATAACGCAAAAAATTAAAACTAGCTCAAGTTTAAATATTTTTTTTTCACCACTGCGGCTTGAAGTTCTCCTGAAAACTCTGATAAGTAATTTTTCCAAAATGTCCATCTCCAAAATATTTAGCGATTGGTTCCAATTCTTCAGGCTTTAGATAACCGGCAATGTTCTGTGGATCAGCATTTAAATTATTAATAAAAATAGTAGTGGGAAAACTTAATTCTCCCCGTGTTAAATAAATTGCAAATTCATTAATTCTGTATTGTTTGTTATATGCAAACTTCCTTCCTGCCCAGTTAATTGAATCTCTTGTTTCCGCATTTAATTTTACCGGGTAAAATTTATCCTGCAAATACGCAGTCACAGCTTCATTATCATAAGTTTTTTTATCCATTACTTTACACCATCCGCACCAATCCGTATATAAATCAATGAGCATCGGCTTTGGATTTGTTTTCATTGCTTTTTCTGCTTCCGCCAGACTCATCCATTTTAATTTTGTTTTGGGCTTTAGATGATTGAATGACCAAATAACCAAAAGGACCGGAATTAAAAATAAAGCGAAACGTAACTTTTGCATGTTAAATTTGTTATTGCTAGTACAAAATTAAACGAAGAAAAGTGAATAAAATTGTCGTTTGCATTACGGGAGCCAGCGGTTCAGTTTATGCTAAAATATTACTGGATAAATTAACAAAACTTAATCAGCAATATAGTGAACTGGCAGTAGTAATGACTGAGAATGCCCGTGAAGTATGGCGGACGGAATTAGACAATGAAGATTATAAAAACTATCCTGTGAAGTTTTATTCACAAACAGATTTTTCTGCGCCTTTTGCTTCGGGCTCCGGCCAATACAATATTATGATTGTTGTTCCCTGCTCTATGGGGACTTTAGGAAGAATAGCAACAGGGGTTTCCAATGATTTAATTACCAGGGCTGCTGATGTAATATTAAAAGAAAGAAGAAAATTGATTTGTGTGGCGAGAGATACTCCCTACAACTTAATTCACATCCGCAATATGGAAACAATAACGCTTGCCGGAGGAATTATATGTCCTGCAACACCTTCTTTTTACAGTAAACCAACCACTATTGAACAAGTTGCTGCTACAGTAGTTGACAGGATTCTTGATCTTGCGGGATTTGACATCAACACTTATCGTTGGGGAAAATAAAAGCCCCGCTATGTGCAGGGCTTAGTTTATTAAAAATTTTTGCTCATCGTAAGTCAATTACTTCAACACCAGGATATTTTTTCTGGTCAAAAACAAATTGTGTATCAGTTACAGTTGCATTGGGAGAAAAAGTATTAACTGTAATGCTGTATTTGTTTCCGTCTTTATTCAGCACTTTAGCACCACTGATATTTTTATTTGCTTTATCTACCCACAACAATACTTTAAAAAATGGTTTAGTCTTATCGTATGGAGTCATTTCAATTTCCTGTGTGGCTTTACCGTTCAATTTTATTTCTCCATTTAACTTATACAAAAAGTCTTTATCATAAAAGTTGGTAAATAATTTTTGCGGTGTAATAGTATTAGCTGAATTATCAACTTTGGAAATCTGTACTTCGTTGGAACGTTTATCATAGGTCCAGGTATTGGCCCCGTCACAAAAAATTTCCTGGCCTGCAAATGTTACACGGTACTTTGTTCCTTTCATAAACATAGTTCCTTTTTTGGTTTCATTTGTTTTGCCGTTTGCTGATTCCAGTTTGAATGTAAAAGTAGTTTTAATGCTTTTATAACCCTTGACTTTTGCACTTGCGGCATCCAACACTTTCTTTGCTTCCGGATCGTTTTGTCCAAATCCTTTTTGTTGTGCCGGTGCAATAAGGCTAATGCCATTCAATAATAAAAAGAGTGTAAATAGTTGCTTCATTTTTTTTGTTTAAATATTGGCCTTAATGAGGCGCAAATATAAAGGTTAGATATAGATTTACCCAGATGTTTAATAGTTACATTCTTTTAACAAAAAACTAACCCAATGCAGATAAATGTTGCTCCAGTTCCATTTCTGTTTTGATGAGCACATCCCGGGCTTTACTACCCTGGTTGGGGCCAACTATTCCTGCGGCTTCTAATTGATCCATAAGCCGTCCCGCACGGTTATAACCAAGTTTCATTCTACGTTGAAGAAGTGATGTTGAGCCAACCTGGTTTTGTACAATAAGGCGGGCGGCATCTTCAAAATGAGAATCCCGTTCAGACATATCAAATTCTTTTCCTTCAAGTTCTCTTTCATCTACATACTCAGGTAAAAGGAATGCCTGCGGATAACCTCTTTGCTTACTAATGAAATCACAAACTTCTTCCACTTCAGGTGTATCAACAAAAGCACATTGCAAACGGGTAATTTCTCCGTTATAAGATACCAGCATATCCCCTTTACCAATTAACTGCTCAGCACCGCCAGCATCTAAAATAGTACGGGAGTCGATTTTAGAAGATACTTTGAAGGCAATACGGGCAGGGAAATTAGCCTTTATGGTGCCTGTAATAATATTAACTGAAGGGCGTTGAGTTGCAATAATCAAATGTATGCCAACCGCACGGGCTAATTGTGCCAATCTTGCGATAGGCATTTCAATTTCCTTACCTGCTGTCATAATCAAATCGGCAAACTCATCAATTACCAGCACAATAAATGGTAAATACTGATGTCCTTTTTCAGGATTTAATTTACGGGCAACAAATTTTTCATTGTACTCACGAATATTCCGGCAATGAGCTTCCTTAAGTAAATCATAGCGGTTATCCATTTCAATGCAAAGTGCATTTAATGTATGCACTACTTTTTTAGTATCAGTAATAATAGCCTCTTCTTCACCAGGGAGTTTTGCCAAAAAATGCTTTTCAATGGTACGGTATAAGCTTAGTTCTACTTTCTTAGGATCAACTAAAACCAACTTTAATTGCGAAGGATGCTTTTTATATAATAATGAAACAAGAACAGCATTCACTCCTACTGATTTACCCTGCCCGGTTGCTCCCGCCATTAAAAGGTGAGGCATGGTTGCCAAATCAACAATAAAATGTTCGTTATCTATTTTTTTGCCAAGAGCAATGGGTAATGCAAAATTATTTTTCTGAAATTTTTCAGAAGATAACAAAGTACGCATGCTTACCACTGTCTTCTTTACATTGGGCACTTCAATACCAATTGTTCCTTTTCCGGGAATGGGCGCAATAATACGGATACCAAGAGCTGCCAGACTTAAAGCAATATCATCTTCCAGGTTTTTAATTCGTGAAATACGAACACCTGCCGCAGGAACAATTTCATACAAGGTTACAGTAGGGCCTACTGTAGCCATTATCTTCTGAATCTCGATATCATAGTTACGAAGGGTGTTGATGATTTGTATTTTATTATTCTCAAGTTCATTAGCATCCATTACTATTTTTTCACTGCCATGATTTTCCAGTAAATCTAACTGAGGATATTTATAATCCCTTAAGTCTAGAATTGGATCATATGGCGGAAGATTTTCTACTTTCTTAGCTGTATCTACTTCGGGGGTATTTACATTTTCAGCTGGCACCTGTTTAATTTCAAGTGATAATCCATCGCCATCTTTTTGCTTAGATTTTGCTTTTTCAATAACCGGCAATTCTTCGCCTGAGGATGGCATAAAGCGGGAAGCATCGTCCTGGGGCGAAGGAAAAATCTCATGCAATGATTCCATTACCCGTTCTTCTTTTGGTAAATCTTTTTCAACAACTTTAAAATCTGTTGATGTATTACCCGCATTTTCGGAAGGTGGAATAACAATAATTCCTTTATCGCCTTTTAGGAAATTACCTTTTAATTGAAACTCATTATCCTCTTCAGCTTCGTCTACAATTTTTTCTGCAGAAATTTCAGTTTTCGAATTTGTTGAATCGCCTGCACTATCATCTGCTATTTTCTTTTGGGGCATTTTAAATACAGGGTTAAACCTCCAGATAAAATAGACAAATCCCACTATAGCAATAATCACACTTGTACCCATTACACCAAGAAAACCAGATAGCCAGTTGCTGATTTTATTTCCAACAGCACCTCCCCAGGCAAAGGGGTTATTTTTAAAAGCAAATGCAAACAGTGTTGAAAAAAACAGAAGACCAGCCAACATGTAGCGAAAGTTTCGCCATACTGAAAAAATTTTCTTCCCAAAAAGAAGGTTAATGCCAGCTACAAAAAAGAGGGAACAAAAAAGAAAAGAAGCAATACCAAACCCTTCATAAAAAAACAAGTGAGATACCCATGCCCCCAGCCTGCCTAACAGGTTAGATACCGGCACCTCGGGCCCAAACAGAAAACCGGAAGTCCCGCGAAGTACTTTATCCTGGTCTTCTTTCCACGTAAAACAGTAAGAAATAAAAGAGACCAGCAGAAAAAAAGAAATAAGCAATAAAACCGTCCCCATTATTTTATGGGTTCGCTCATCTTTCACTAACTCTTTTACGGAAACAGACTCCTGCTTTTCCTGCTTTAGTTCTTTGGTAGCGGTGGATTTTTTATTTTGCTTTACACGGTTGGAAGCCATAGCCGCAAAGATAATGATATGACCAAAACGACAGATAATTTGGTTTTATTGAAATGAAAACGAACTATCTTTAAAAAGTGCTGTATTTTAATGGGCAAGTTTTGTATTTTGAAAGCCAATTAACTGCTATCCCTTGCAAAAAATAAAGAGACTATACTTTATTATCGTTTTATTTATTGTATCTCTTAAGTCCTTTGCGCAACCGGTGCAAGATACTTCTGTTATTGATGTGGCAAAAATCATGGCCAATGAAAACATATTCAGCCGGGTATTTTTTTATGCAGACCTTGGGAGAAAACAAACCATTGGAGAAATTGGCAAAAATCCTTTTAACGAAACCCTTAATAAATCTATTATTAATTGGAAAAGAATCCCCAACAAATATATTACCGCTAATCTTTATTATAAATTTACTTTAACCAATACAAGTGATTCCCTTCAGAGTTTTTATTTTAACCCCGGTGGTTATTTCCAGGTATTTGAAATTTATAAATTAAACGAAAGCGGCCCCGAATCATTTAAAATTCATAAAGCTATAGAAAATGTTAATGAAGCTCTTAACCATGGCTATAAACCCCTTCAACTTGCCCCGGGAGAAACAAGCATTTTTTTAATTAAACTCAGGTTTGTAAAAACAACGGTGAATTATGTGAACCCTAAAT
>JBLMVP010000271.1:0-2751 GCA_050256755.1 Sphingobacteriales bacterium
ATAAAATGTTTTATGAATTGTTTTGAGATCATTACTGTCAATAGTTATTACAGCTTTTTGCAGTTCTTGTTCAAGTAACTCATTAAACAATACCAGGTTTTTACCACTCGTATTATCAGTATCAAAATCATCTTTGGTTATTTCTTTTCCAAAATTGATGATAACATTTTTTCCGAAAGATTGAAAACTGCTGTAGTTTATTCCAACAGGCAAAATGCGTAAAGGAATATTTTCATCCCAGTTATCAAAAGCCATACGGGCGGTACCTTTTCTTAAAGGACGGAGTTTCCATTCATTTACACAAAGAGCTTCGCTGAAGATGAGTACAATACCATTATTTTTAAATATTTCTTTGCAAATACTGAATGTTTTGTAATTAAGCGGGACCAGTTCTTTTCCTTCTCTCTCCCTGTACACGGGATGAATTTTAAACAACTTCAATAATTTTGCGTGATGGTTTTTTTTAAATGCATCACCTCTTGCTAATGAATGTACAGGGGCATCAAATAAAATAGCCAATATTAATCCGTCTAAAAAAGAATTGGGATGGTTACAGGCAAGTAATAATGGGCCTTTACTTTGAAGCAGTTCCGGTTGGTTAATTTTTATATTTCTGCAGGCAATTTTTAAAAATAACCTGGCAAAAGGTTTCAGTAACTGGTATAACAAAAGGAAAGAAGTTTAAACTCAAATCTACTGATTCCTTTTATATCTTTTTTCTTTTATTTCTGGACAATATAAATTCTATTGTCATTTTTTGGAGAATAACGGCAACCCTTAGGTTGAATGTAAAACTTCTCTACAGGAAGAACTTTCATCCGGTAATCTATATTGTCGTTATAATTACTAACCTGAATTTTTTGTTTTACGGAGTTTGATGATTATGCAGAAACAATTACTGAAAATAAAATGGTAATAGCAAAGAGGATATTTCTGATATAATTAATTTAATTGCGGGTCTACAGGATAATTGATTAGTTGTTCATAATCACCTCCAAGTTCTTTTAAAGAATCTTTCCATATTTCTGACAGGTTGCGGTGAAAAACTAATTTGGGTTTGGCCGGAACAGTTAACCAGCTTTTTTCTTTCATCTCGTCATTTAACTGACCATTACTCCATCCACTATAACCAATAAAAAACCTGATTTTATTTACATTTATTTCTCCCTTTTTTAATAAGGATACAACCAACTCATAATCTCCACCCCAGTATATGCCATCACTAACTTCAAAGCCACCCGGAATTAAATCCGGGAGTTGATGTAAGAAATGTAAAGTATCCGGTTGTACTGGGCCGCCGTAATAAACGGGAAGTTTTACATCATCCAGGTCGGGTACTAACTGGTCTAAGGTAAAATCATAGTTTTTATTCAGTACAAAACCAAAGCTGCCTTCCTCCTGGTGTTCGCAAAGGAACACCACGGTGCGCATAAAATTGGGGTCCTTTAAAAAAGGTTCAGCAATTAATAATATGCCAGCTTTAGGCTCAATCATGTTATTAAGGTAATATTTCCTTCACAAATGAACAATACCTGTTTAAGAATATTTTATGTTGACGTAAATTCTAGTTTTTCATAAGCGGCTGTTAAAATCCGGGCAATTTTTCATAAATAAATAATGCTTGGTAAGTTCCTGTTATTTTTGTAGCTGATGAAGAAGATATTCCCCGTTATTATTGGCCTCATTACTTTGTCATTATTTGGCATTATTTATATCCAGGTATCGTGGATACGAAATATGGCTTTGGTTAAAAAGGAGCAGCTTGATCAGAAAATTACTATGATAATGGATGAAGTGGGACAGGAGCTGGTAAATCAGCGAACATCATCAGCTTTGGGAAACCTGAACCAGGTTCCCGGATTGCGCCTGCCTTCTGAAATCTACGATTTGCGCAAACAGTATTCTGTAGCCAACCGGTTCACTGAATTTGAAATAAAGGAAAAACTTCAAAATGGGTTTAACAATAAAGGACTAAAAGATACACGTTTTGAATATGCCATAACAACCAATAGTATGTTTGGACGCTATGAAATGAAGTCAGATGGGTTTATGAAAATGGTTGATGATACTTTACATAACCAGCGTTATGCTTATGCTCTTGTTCCTTCAAGTGGAAGTTTATTAGAGGGATTGGCCCCTGAAGAGGTTTTGTGGATAGTAGTACCGGATGTGAAATCATTTGTTTTTAAATCCTTGGGGTGGATGATTACCGGAGCTGCATTATTTACTCTCATCTTAATTGCAGCATTCTATCTAACAGTTAGTACAATGCTAAAACAAAAAAAATTAAGTGAAATAAAAGGAGATTTCATTAATAACATGACGCATGAATTTAAAACACCATTGGCTACCATATCACTGGCTGTGGATGCGTTAAAGAACGAAAAAGTTTTGCAGGACAGAAGTAAGATGGACTACTTTTCAGGTATCATCAAAGAGGAAAATAAGCGGATGAATAAACAGGTAGAGACTATTTTACAGGCTGCCCAGTTAGATAAACAGGAAATTCAACTCAACTTAAAACCATTACATGTACATGAAATCATTCAACGTTCAATGGATAATTTGCGGTTGCAGCTACAGGAGAAAAATGGAACTATAGAATCCAAGCTTGAAGCTACTGATGATTTAATGCAGGCGGACGAAGTTCATTTAACCAATCTTATCAGCAACTTACTTGACAATGCGGTTAAATATTCAAAGGAGAACTTAGTTATTAAAATTTCTACAAAAAATATTGGAAAGAATATC
>JBLMVP010000272.1:0-13875 GCA_050256755.1 Sphingobacteriales bacterium
AGTCCCAAAGAATTGCGGGCCGTTGCTATTTACCGCAATAAGAAAAACGATACAATTACCATTGTATTAAAGGTTGCCTTTGCTTTATTGTTTAGTTTAACTACCCTGCTTAACCTGGCAAATGCGCAAACAGGAAATGCAAAACATTTTAATAATACTGATGCCAATGGAGTAATATTAGATGGTTATGATGCCGTTGCTTTCTTCACCGATAACAAACCGGTAAAAGGCGATGCTAAATTTCAGTTCAGTTATGAAGATGCAATATATTATTTCGCATCACAGGAACACCTGGATTTATTTAAAGCCAGCCCCGAAAAATACAAACCTCAGTTTGGTGCCTGGTGTGCTTATGCTGTTTCGCTTGGCCGCATTGCACCTATTGACGTAAATACATTTTCCATTGTTGACGGAAGATTGGTTATTCAGCACAATGCAAGAGCTGTGGCAGGATGGAATAAAGATGTGCAGGGTAATTTACAGTTAGCAGATAAATACTGGCCAAAAGTTTCAGAAAAAGGCGGGAAACAAATTACTACGGATGCAGAAAAAGGTTTCTTAAATAATATAGACCCTGATGGTGTAACCTTACAGGGTTATGATGCCGTTGCTTATTTCACACAAATGAAAGCAGTAAAAGGTGATCCTAAATATTCTGCAAGATATAATGGTGCGACCTATTGGTTTTCTTCTGATGCAAACGCTGCAATGTTTAAAGACCATCCTGGAATGTTTGCTCCTCAATATGGTTCTTTCTGCGGTTATGCAATGAGCCTTGGTAAACTTCGTCCAATCAATCCTGAAATATTTGATGTAATTGATGGCCGTTTGATTTTGCAACATACACAGGATGCTTACGACCAGTTTCATAAAGCCTTAAAAGAAAATATTGTAAAGGCAGATGAAAACTGGCCGGTACAGGTAAAGAAACATGCGGGTAAAAAAGTAAAGTTTGACAAACCTGCAAAACCAGCAAGTGATTTAAATGCCGGTGGTGACAATAACTAAACCTGCAGAATAGATTACAGTAAGTATAAGTGTGCGACGCAACAAGTGATAAACAATGTTAATGTCGCCGGAAATATAAAAACAAATAAAATGAATACAAATAAAATAGCTGCTCTATTTTCTTTTGCAGCTATGATTTTAATAGCCGCTGCAGCCAATGCACAGGTAATAAATACAAAAACAATTTCATTGGAGGCTGCTAAAAAAGTAGTAGCTGAAGCAGTGAAATATGCAAAAGCAAATAATGCTCCTGGTGGTGCGATAGCCGTAGTTGATAATGGCGGCAACCTGGTTTATTTAGAAAGATTAGATAACACATTTCCTGCAGCCAGTGAAGTAGCTATTAAGAAAGCGAATACCGCTGCGACATTTAAAGCTCCTTCTTCAAAATTAGAAAATTCAATCAATGGCGGCAGACAGGCTTTGATAACTGTTGGTCATACTTTTTTGCAAGGTGGCATACCCATTATTGTTGACGGACAGGTAGTAGGAGCAGTTGGCGTAAGTGGTAGTGCCAGTGCACAACAGGATGAAGACATGGCAAATGCAGGTGCCAAAATAAAAATTGATTAATAAAAATATTCACACGGAGCACATTGTCGGTTAAAGTTTGGTTTTGGGACGGTGTGTATTCTGTGAATACTTCAAAACTAAATTTATGATGAGCCGCATTTATACTTTGGGCAAGTTTTATATTCTTTTACTGATTTTGCTTTTTGCCTCTATTATTTTGTTTGCGCAGGAGACACGTCAGTTAGCTGTTGATAAACCACAAGCTATTGCTGATTTAAAAACAACTGAAGGCGCTGCATTAGTGAGTGCAAAATGGTTTATTCAAAATGCACATATAGTAGATGCCGATTTTAAAACTCCCAGCCCCGGAACTAACGGAGACAAACTACCATTATACCCAACAGGTGATGCTATAAAAACACATCAGTTACATCCACAATATGGTGCAGCGGATTTTGACGCAGGTTTTAAAGAAATAAAACCAACCGATTTAGAATTAAGACAGGGAACAGGTTTGTTTTCTTTTGTTTGGTATAAAACAGAAGTAACCATTCCTGCTACCATTGGTAAATTAAATACAACGGGTACGACAATTGTATTTGAAATTGTAATGGATGATTATAGCGAAATATGGGTGAATGGAAAACAGGCACTTGGTTTTGGACAAAGTGGTAATGGAGTGATTGCAGGGTATAATACAAGAAACCGGGTAATCCTTACCAACAATGCAAAAGCGGGTGATAAGTTTTCAATTGCTATACTTGGTATTAACGGAACAATTGGCAAACTGCCGGGTAATTATATCTGGGTACGTAATGCTGTTGTTGATTTTTATAAAGATGGATTGCCCACTAATAAATCATGGAGCGATATTGGAAAAATTTATACAATTGATGAAAATCTAAATTCAATTATTACTCCTGGAACTAAAATAGAAAAAGTGGCTGATGGTTTTTCTTTCACTGAAGGGCCCGTATGGCATCCCGATGGTTACTTATTATTCAGCGATCCAAACACTAATACTATTTATCGTTACAATCCAAAGAATCATAACATAACTGTTTATATGTCCCACTCCGGATACACAGGTGCAGATATTGGTGAATATGGTCAACCTGGAAGTAATGGTCTGGCGATTGATAAAGAAGGAAGATTGATTATTGACCAGCATGGAAACCGAAGAGTAATTCGCATTGAAAAAAAAGGGCCTGTTACCATTTTGGCAGATAAAATTGATGGTAAACGCTTCAACAGCCCGAATGATGTGGTATTAAAAAATGATGGCAGTGTTTATTTTACTGACCCTCCTTATGGGTTACCCAATTGCTTCAATGATGCAAGAAAGGAACTGGATTACTCTGGTGTATTTATGATAAAAGATGGGAAAGTGGCTGTTGTAGCCAAAGATTGCGGAGGGCCAAATGGATTAGCATTTTCGCCAGATGAAAAATATTTTTATGTTACCAACTGGGACATTCGTGATATTCATCACACTAAAACATTGTGGCGTTATGAAGTAAATACTGACGGCACCTTAAAGAATGGAAAAGTATTTTTTGATTTTAGTTTTACAGAAGATGATGAAGCATTGGATGGAATGAAGGTTGATAAAGAAGGTAATTTATATGTAAGTGCTCCCGGTGGATTATGGATTCTCTCTGGCGAAGGAAAACTATTAGGCAAGATTGTTACTCCTGAACGTCCTGCTAATATGGCCTGGGGCGATGAGGATGGAAAAACATTGTATATGACGGCTCACAGCAGTTTGTATAAAATAAGAATAAATACTGGTGGGAAGTTTAGCTGGCAATGAGTTTTTTATCGCCATCAATTTTTCTCCTTTATTTGTCGCATAGCGTACAGAACCTTCAAGTGTGCGACGCAACAAAAGCTTAATTGAAATACCTTCACCTGGTAAATAATAGTTATGAAAACAGCTATCGTAACCGGAGCCTCCGGTAATATGGGGCAGGCCGTTATAAAAAAGTTTATTGATGAAGGATATAAAGTGATAGGAACAGTAATTCCCAACGACCCTGTACAACTGAATTTTCCTGCAGATAAATTTGAAGGAGTAGTAGTGGATTTAATGAATGAAGAAGATTCAGCAAAGTTTGTGAATTCAGTAATTGAAAAGCATAAAAGTATTGATGCGGCTGTGCTTACTGTTGGCGGTTTTGCGATGGGTAGTATTGCCAGTACTTCCACCGCTGATATTATGAAGCAGTACAAATTAAATTTTGAAACAGCTTACAATGTTGCCCGTCCTGTTTTTTTGCAGATGATGAAACAAAACAGCGGAAGGATTTTTATTATTGGTTCAAGACCGGGTATCAATGCAGCCAACAGCAAAGGAATGGTGGCATACGGACTGGGTAAATCACTTATATTCCGTGTGGCAGAATTAATGAATGATGAAGCAAAAGGCAATAATGTAGTTACATCAGTAGTAGTGCCCAGCACTATTGATACGCCACAAAATCGTAAAGCAATGCCCGGCGCTAATTTTGATAACTGGGTAAAACCAGAAGCCATTGCTAATGTTATTTATTATCACTGTACTGATGAAGCGGTTGTATTAAGAGAGCCTGTAATTAAAGTGTACAATAATGCCTGATGATGCAAACTCCCGTTGAAGACCTTTGCAGACTCATTATAGATAATTATAATAAACATCCGGCTATGACAACTTTTACGGTTGCCATCAGCGGTATTGATGCATCAGGTAAAGGTTATACAGCGAAGCAATTAAAATATTTACTGGAAGAAAATAGTTTACATGTTGCTTTGCTTAGCATTGATGACTGGCAAATGCCAAAAGCTATCAGTCTTTGCAAAGAAAATTCTGCCGAGCATTTTTATCACAACTCCTTTCGCTGGACTGCATTTTTTGATTCCTTATTTTTTCCTTTGCAAAAAAATTGTGCTATTGATTTAACAGCCAGGCTGGTTAAATTGGAAAAAGATGAAGTATATACCCATCGTTTTGAATTTAGCAACGTTGATATTATTTTGCTGGAAGGAATCTTCCTGTTTAAGAGGGATTTTGATATGTTATTCGATTATAAAATATGGATAGATTGCTCTTTTGAAAATGGATTGAAAAGAGCATCGCAGCGAAACCAGGAAGGGTTAAGCAAAGAACAAATCCTTAGTGATTATAAAACTTATTACTACCCTGCCCAGCAATATCATTTTGAAAAAGACAAGCCAAAAGAAAAAGCAAATATTATCTTTATAAACGAATAAGTTTATATGGCTTTTTTAAGAAACAAATACTTTATTGGTGGTCTGCTGGTATATGTTGCTGCTGTTTTGTATTTACATTTTGCATTTGAGCAGCCATTAAGAGAAATGTTTGTATCCTTTACTATACTCGGCATTGGATTTTCATATATTGGCTGGTGGTTAACTAAAGATTTATCTCAGCCTTATCATCTGCCTGCTATCAAAAAAGAGAGCTGGTTTTTGCTACTGCTGGTAGCATGGATTGTTTTTTATATCACTTATGGTGGAAGCCTTATTAATAAATCGCTGCCTGCTTCGTGGGTTGAAAATCCGCCTATTTATTCCATCATTATTTTTTTACGGAAGTTGCTATTCTTTGTGCTGGTTCCGTTTGGTGTTTATAAAGCTTTTGGGTTTTCGTTAAAAGATTTTGGGTTGAAAGGGAGCCCGGTAAAATTTTTCTCCCAAAAATCAATATTGGTATTCATCTTACTTTCTATAGCAGCTTTGTTATTTCAATATTTTTTAAGTAGTGGCGCAAAAGGGGTTAGAAGCGGGGCATTCGATACCGCACAACTTCTTATTGGTTTGCCTCTATGTTTTGTTTACTTAATTTTTGACGCGGGGTTGATTGAAGAATTTTTCTTTCGTGGACTATTGCAGTCAAGATTATCTGTATTATTAAAATCAACTGCGGGTAGCATTGTGGTATCAGCCATTATTTTTGGATTAGTGCATGCTCCCGGATTGTATTTACGTGGCGCCGAGAGTGAAGGCATAGAAGAGCAATTGCCTTTCACTTTCTTTGCTGCTTATACAGTGGCTTACATGAGTGTAGCAGGAATATTTCTTGGAATCATTTACAGCAAAACAAAAAACCTATGGCTGGTAGTGGCCATTCATGCGATGGTTGATTTATTGCCAAACCTTGGTGACTTTATACATACCTGGGGTATTAAGTAAAATAAATTCAATCCGCTTTATTTATTCCACATACTACACATTTCCCTATCAAAATGTGTAAAACTGCTTTTGTTAAAAAACATTTATTCATAAGTATTGGATTTTAGCACTTTAAATTTTCATTACCCTTTGTTTTAACATTTATAAAAATTTCTGGCATGCTTTTTTTGCCTATGTTACCGGTTTCAGAATAAATCAATTGTTCAACTAAAAAATCAGGTTATGAAAAAAATTTTAAGTGTACTGGCAATCGTTGTTGTTTTCACAGCTTGTAAAAACAATAAAGACAATGGAATTGATCAAACAAAAATACTGTCGGCTTCAGATGCTGCCCAGTATAACGAGTTTCAGCAATTCCAGGAATGGAAAAAACAAAAGGAAATGGAAAATGACCGGGCAGCAGGTAATACTGTTAACGAGTCAACTGCCAGCAATACAAAAACGGTAGTGCATAAAACCAAGCCGGTGTACAGAACTTCGGCTCCAACTACATCTACTGCTACCACCCGCAAAAAAGGATGGAGTAAAGCTGCCAAAGGAACAGTGATTGGAGCTGGTGCAGGCGCAGTGGCCGGGGCCATTATTAATAAACGTAACAGGGCTGTGGGTGCAGTAATAGGTGGTATTCTTGGTGGTGGTGTTGGATATGGCATTGGCCGTTCAATGGATAAGAAAGATGGCCGTTATTAACTACAATCAAAAAAACATAAATAAAACATGCAGGGTTTATCTCAATAATGAAAATATTTAAGGAGCTTAGCCCTGCTTTCTTTTTCAAAAGTTAATAGAGTCGTTCAACAATAAAAAACAATTATTAAAAAGTGAATAGCTTCTATCTGATAACCGGCTCTATTTTATTGCTCTTCTCCTTAATTGGCTATAAGGCTGGCTTTATCAGAAACGTTCTTTTCCTTATTAAAATTACAGCAGCAATTGTAGCTGCCTTTTTTTTATACACGTATGCAGCTACCATCATTACTGAAGTTTTCCCTTCGCTAAGTGTATGGCAATACCCTGTTGCATTTTTAATTTGTTCTTTAAGCAGCCTGTTGATAATATCACTGCTTTTCATCCCCATAAAAAAAATAACTCAACCATTACATCATAAATTATTGAATAAAATTCTGGGAATTCTTCCTGGCCTGTTTACAGGTGTGATCATAATGTTGATGATGATTCGTCTAATTCCATTGCTTGATGTTCCTCAAAATATTTCGGATGATTTTAAAAAAAATGATCTAAATAGTTTTATAAATCCTTCTGAAGAATGGCTAGAAAACAAATTAACTCTCATTTTTAAAAAGCCTTTTACACAAACCATAGCAGCCGCCAACGAAGACATTGTTTCGCATGGAGCAGTAACACTTTCTTTTGTTACGGATGTGTATGCGATTCGTCCTGACCTTGAAATGCAATTATTGCTGATGGTGAATAGAGAAAGAAAAAAGAGTGGACTAAAAGCTTTACTGCCCGATCCCCAGTTGACAATAGTAGCAAGAGAACATTCTGAAGACATGTTTAAAAGGGGTTATTTTTCACATAATACACCTGATGGTGTTGATCCTTTTCAAAGAATACACAATGCCAAAATAAAATACCTCTCAGCAGGTGAAAACCTTGCACTTGCCCAGTCACTGGATCTGGCACACCAGGGATTAATGAATTCTCCCGGCCACAGAGCTAATATTTTAAATCCCGATTATGGAAGATTGGGTATCGGGATTGTAGATGGAGGCAGTTACGGATTAATGATTACCCAGGAATTCAGAAACTAGGCATAGCCAATTATCGCAATCGCACCTGTATTTGAAGTTTTAATTTATTAACTTAGAAATATGGGTAGTCCTGCTCAACAATTAAAAGATGTGGATTGTAAAAACCGTGCAGTCCTCCGCAAATGGTTAGAAAAAAATCATAGACAGAAAGAAAGTGTGTGGCTTATTCTTCACAAAAAAAACTCATTATCTGGAAATCTTACTTACAAAGATGCTTTGGAAGAAGGTTTATGCTTTGGTTGGATTGACAGCAAAACCAGCAAACTGAATGATGAAACGTATAAATTATTATACAGCCCACGAAAACCCAAGAGTGCCTGGAGTAAAGTAAACAAAGCTAAAATTGAAAAGTTAATTAATGATGGGCTGATACACCCGGCAGGCCTGGCAAAAATTGAAGCCGCTAAAAAAGACAGAAGCTGGAATGCATTAGATTCGATTGAAGAATTTAAACTGCCTGCCGAACTGGAAAAAGCATTGAATAAAAATAAAACTGCTAAAAATTATTTTGAAGCTTTTCCTCCCGGGGTACGTAAACAAATAATGTGGTGGATAGAAACTGCCAAACAATCGGAAACAAAACAAAAACATGTTAAAGAAACTGTTGAACTGGCAGCAAAAAACATCAGGGCTAACCAATACCTGCCTAAATTAGGGCTAAAGTCATAATCCTGGCATCTCACGTCATTCTGCTGACGTTATAAAGGGTTTACGTTTTTTTAATTTCACACCTCTATATTTTAGAAAAATTTTTAACCTGGCTGCAACCTTTTTTTATAGTACCCGTATATACTTATTGAGGGTTAGTCTTAAAAAAAAATGATTAGCCAGTTTAGTAACAGCAAAGAAATATTATACCGGGCTTGGAACATATAATTCGTATCATCAGGGGGTGCAGGGAAAAAAATTATAAGTATCAGAAAATAGTATACGAGCAGTATTATGGCTTTGCCCTTAATACTGTTTTTCGTTATATATATCATTATGAAAAAGCGGTGGATGTGGTAAATGATGGTTTTGTAAAACTTTTTACTCATTTTAACAGGTTTTCTTCCAACGCTGATGAGCAAACCGAAAGAATGCTGATGGCATGGTTAAAAAAAATAATGATTAATACCGCTATCGATGAGCTTCGCAAAAATAAAATGATACCGGAAATAGGCGGCATACCGGATTATCTATGGGAACAAACAAGCAACAACCAGGATGCTGACCAATTATTATTATACAAGGACATAATAATAATGATTAAAGCATTACCACCTTCTTATCGTACCATATTTAACCTTTATGTGATAGATGGATATACCCATTTGGAAATTGCCAGTATG
The DNA here is from genome assembly GCA_050256755.1 of Sphingobacteriales bacterium. Classification (GTDB taxonomy): domain Bacteria; phylum Bacteroidota; class Bacteroidia; order Chitinophagales; family Chitinophagaceae; genus AWTP1-9. The sequence continues at coordinate 8,819 of JBLMVP010000272.1, forward strand.
CTTAATATATCCGTGGGTACTTCAAAATCGGGTTTATCAAGGGCAAGGGTATTACTTCAAAAACGCATTAATAAATTGGAGGAGGAAATCTATGCTATTTCATGATAACCATATGGATGATTTGTTTCGTCTGGCTGCAGAAAATTACCCGCTCAAAACAGGCGAAGGAAAATGGAGTGATATCGCTCCTTTATTAATTGCCGCTTCTGCTCTTTCTGCAAATGATAATAAGGAAAATAACAAGAGTAACAACAAAGGAAAATATCTTTTATTAATGTTTTTGATGGCTGGTTATGTATCAGCTGTATTTATATTAAACCCCAATAAAGACACTAAGGTTACCAGTGCAGCGAGCAATACAGTTACTATTACAGATAATAATTTAAAATTCATAAACCCGGTAATGCAGAGAATTAAAAGTAGCGGCCCGGCTAACCATATATCCCGGCCAACGAATAATAAAATAATCAGTAACAAAACTGACACATTAATCCATAATCAAATCAAAGAGTTCGAAAAACCAAAGCAAACTCTTGCGAAAATTGAAAGCATTGCAAACAACACCCCAATCATTAAGGTAAATAAATTAACGGTTGTAACGTCAATACCATCTAATAATAAAACTTCCGATCTATTAAAACAACCATTTATTAAAAACAAAAAGATAAAACAAAATGGCTTTTATGCGGCTATTACAATGGGTGCAGGTTTTAATGAAGTAAGAAGCCAAAAGCTTACTACACCCGGTCTGGAAGGTGGTATAAGGTTCGGTTACCGGTTTAACAAAAAAATATCTGTTGAAACAGGGTTATTAATTGCCAAAAAGTATTATCACAGTGATGGAAAATTTTTTAACACTGATAAAATTTCCGGCTCCATGCCGGCAGGTATGCAGATGATTAGTTTAAGCAGCGACAATACAGTTTATCAATTACCAGTTAAGGTGAAGTACAATTTTATTTCAACCGGTAAAGGAAATATTTTTACTGCTGCCGGTATTTCATCTTATATACTCACGAAAGAAAAAAATAATTATCTCGCTTTAATTAATGGCAGCAGGCAAAGTATAACCAGTATATACAAAGAACAACGACGGTATTTTGCCGCCGTGCTTGATCTCAGCGCTGGTTATGAATTAACCTTTAAAAAAAATAAAACGATACGCCTTGAGCCATACCTGCAGGCACCGTTGATGGGAATTGGTGTAGGTGCTATGCCGGTTATCAGCACCGGCTTACATATCAGTTATTCACTGTACCATCATTAATAATTAAAAAATAAACAAAAACTGGTTGTAAAATCAGGCAGGCATTGTATTGTCACAAAAAAATTAAACAATTAAAATTTAAAACAAAAAAATGAACAGCATGAAAAAAATCAAAACCGTTCTGGCAGCAACAAGCGTTTTATTATTGACAGCCTGTCAAAAGCAATCAGGATTGACTGATACAACAAATAATTCTTTGTTAAGTGAATCGCCAAAAAGAAATACCAGTTTGACAACCATAAGTGGAAGCCCAGCCGGTTATGTTTATACTCTTAGCAACGAAGTTAGCGGTAACAAAGTTCTGGTGTATAGCCGTAGCGTTGATGGCACTCTTAGTTTTGCAGGTGATTTCGCAACGGGAGGTAATGGAGCAGGTGATCCTTTGCTTAACCAGGGTGGTATCAATCTTGGTGCAGATAATATTTTGTTAGCGGTTAATGCAGGAAGTAACAGCATTAGTTCATTATTGGTAAATGGAGGTGACCTGGATTGGAAATCAACCATCTCATCTGGCGGAACACGGCCTCTTAGTATTACCAGATACGGTAATTATGTGTTTGTATTAAATGGTGGTACCAATTCGAACATCTCAGGCTTTATATTAAACACTGATGGTACACTTACTGCCATTCCCAATTCAACCAGGCCATTGAGTACTCCTGATGCTCAACCTTCACAAATTGAGTTTGTAAATAATGGAACTGTACTTGTGGTTACTGAAAGAGCTACTGATAAAATTATTACTTATACTGTTGATGGATCTGGTATTCCGCAATTAATGCACTCAATTACAGCTGCAAACCCTACCCCCTTTGGTTTTGCCCAGGGAGCAAATGGAAATATTTTTGTTTCAGAAGCAGCAGGCGGTTTACCCGGAGTCAGTTCGCTTTCTTCATATCATATTAATGCAGATGGTAGTATTGCATTAATTAAAGGACCGGTTTTTACTAATCATACTTCTGCTTGCTGGGTGGTATTAACCAATAGTGGAAAATATGCCTATACTATCAATTCAGATGATGGTACTATTTCCACTTTTGATGTTAATACTTCAACAGGAAACATTAAATTAAATACAGCTACATCTGCCTCTGCGCAACCAGGCTTAATTGATGCAGCATTAACGAACAATTCAAAATTTGAATACGTATTGAATATTGGCGATCACAGTATCAGCGCTTTTGCTGTTGCTGGCGACGGCAGTTTGTCAAATATTCAAACTGTTACAGGACTGCCGCTTGTCGCGAATGGATTGATTGCCAGGTAAGCTGTTTAAATTTTTTTATTAAAATAAAGGCTGTTTGATTAAACAGCCTTTATTTTTTATGAAGAAAAAACTTACTCAATATTTATGATAATTTTTTTTACTCTAACTGCTTCATCATATCCTGATTATCCATTTCATTATGCCGGAATGAACCCATTAACAGGTAACCAAGCTTTTTATAAAAGTTCATGGCACGTTCATTTGCTACCTGTACACCACCCCATAAAATAATATGCTGAATACCCTTTGATTTTAATACTGATTCTATCTGCCGATGCATCATTGTTCCCAATCCTGAATTTTGCCAGCCATCTGCTACTGATGGCGCATAAGTAACTGTTGTATGATAAATAAAATACTGGTTCCTTTCTGCGTATCGCTTTCCATCCCATTCAATCATTCCCTGTTTGAATAACATATAAGCAATAATTTCCCCGGCTGCTTCAAGAGCCACATAACGCATTACATCATCCAAGTTGGTACAAATATTTTCTACAGTTTGCCAATCGAATGAATGTGGGCTAAAACGTGATTTTGTTTCCGATGAAAGTGAAGAAAGATAGCTAAAAAGTTTTTGTGTATCGTTATCATTTAATAGTCTTATTGAAGCCTTTTGCCCGTTTTTCAATTGTGCCTCCATAAACAAATTTAAGCAAACACAATCCAGTAAATCCACATCACAAAACTAAGTATTAATGAAAGCCATGGATTAACAAATGCTACCAACATAATGATGGTATTACAAATGATCCCTGTATTTTCATTTCGGGTAATTGATTTAACCTGTAAATCAGTTGTTTTGTTGAGAAGCAATGTTCTGTTTCGGGAAGCTGTATACCAAAGCAACCGGAAGGCAAGGCTTATTAAAACAAAATAACCGGTATAAAAAATTACAGCTGTTTGAAATGCTCCTGTTTGCAAAAATAATCCCAATGTTTTTGTGGGAAAAGGAACCATTGCCACCAATAATAATAAAAGTCCATTGCTCATCATAACACCGTTATCAGTATTATGCAGGTGTTTAAACAAACCATGATGACCTATCCATGCAAGCAACACGTTTACAAAACTGATAACATAAGCAACACAAATGGGCCACAGACTAAACAATTCATGTGTTAATCCTTTATTGGTTATTCCCTGTTTTACTTCCACACTAATTTCCAGAGATAATAAGGTAACAGCAATACAAAATACTCCATCGCTGAATGTTTCTATACGGATAGTTTCTTTTTGCTGTTGTATTTCTGCAATTTTATTCATCACTTATTCAATACTTATTTAGAACAGATTTGTCAGAGCAAGCCAACACATCTTTTCCAATCATGCGGGCATAAGAAATGCGGTTGAATTTTGAATCATTTACATACAACACAATCCAATCATCCTGTTGCACTACTCTTGCATTGACTTCTATTGGTTCGGCAACAAAATCTTTTACTGCTTCATTCATTCGCTCACCATTGGGACCAACAAGTATATAGTAATTACTCTCTCCTTTATCGTTTTGCACATGAAGAACCGGGGGCATTCCTCCAAGTATACAACGGATAGCACAGTCACGATGTACCTTACCTTCACCCGGTTTCATTACACCGAAATAACATTTAGGATCTATAATTTCCCCCTTGATAGTTTGAACACCCAAATCTTTTTGCTGTGGCAATAAAGATCCTGATACTTCTTTACCAACATTCACCAGCATATTATCATCTTTACTTACCTGCAGCAAAGTTTTCCCGCCGCTATATAATAATGATCCTTTCAGTGTTACTTCTTTGTTGAGAAGAGAAATATTTTTTTCTTTTTCAATATTCGTAATAGCAGTTTCAGCCCCATGTTTTCCATATCCAACTAATGGAACTGTAACATAACCCGATTTTCCGTCCGACACTTTCAGCATAAGTAGAGGCTTGTTAATATAGATTCCTGTTACTTTTGTAATTTTTCCAAATTCAAAATTAGCTGTAGAGAATTTCTTTTGAGATGAGGAAAGGAGATATGCCACAATTAATACCAATGGAAGCAATATCAGCAACACCTTCCTGATGTGCCTGGCAAATTCGAAAGGTGCTTTAGGCATCCATCCAATATAAAATTCACTCGTTGTCATTACTCTTCTTTTTTAGGCTTATTCAAAATCTCGTCAGTAAAATGTTCTTTATGTTTTGGTTTAGAAAATTTTTCTTTATTAAAATCCCTTGATTGTCCTTTAGGAATTGAAAGGCTTTTCCATTCTTTGGCAGCCATCCTGGCTATATAAACTATCTGTCCCACATGGTATGGATAATGTGCCAGTTGCCTGTTGATCCCTTCTGTAACAGTTTGGCCCATGTTGCGGACATAAATCACCTTACTTAAGTCCTCTTCAGTTAATGGTTTAATAGCATTAAACAGGCAATCCCATCCTTCATTCCATTTCTGCATCATTTCTTCACGGGAAGTAATATCATTTTCAAATTCCTCATCTCTTTTACGCCATTCCTTTTCACCATCGGTAGTTAAAAAGTCTGTCCAGCGGCT
>JBLMVP010000273.1:0-2597 GCA_050256755.1 Sphingobacteriales bacterium
ATGCTGGTGGCAGTAGTCAGGAGCCAGTGCCTGATGTTAACTTTTTGATTAACGAAATTTGTCCCAGATGATAATAACTATGTTCAATGATTCCTTCAATGTTTCGCAGGTATGTTCCGTATTTGGCGTCCACAACTACTTCGTCGAATTTGGTGTCTGGCATAGATTGACCTGTATTTGCAAAAGCTTCAGAATTTGTCAACAGTGTTGTTACCAGTAATTCCCAGTCGTTTTCCGATTGGATGGGAGGCAGGTCAAAGCTGTATTTATCCCTTATTTTTAATTCTCCGCCATTGAACACTTGTAATAATCCTTCTATGTAATAGTTAATATGATAAATCAACTGTGCAATAGTATTGAGGTTCCCAACTTTTTGAGTTGCCTGCTTCCAGTCAACATTTAGTAATTGTTCTTTGTAGTTTGTGTTAGCAATCCAATGTCCATTTAAAAGTACTTCCCTGAGTCTGTTAGAGATGATGTCATTCCTGCTCATTGAGAATATTTAATTAGTGGATTAATTGTTATTGAGCATAATGTTCACAGCTTTGTGCAGTTGGGGGTTTCGCCTATTCGGCACCCCGGGCGACGGGTGGTGAACATTGTTGTCAAAGATAAAAATTTATTTGTTTTTTACGCAGTTCATATTGTATGTTCGCTTTTCTTCGTCAATTTATTAATTGTTGCAATTGTTTGTAGCTGTCAATAGGAAACTCAAACAAATTCCATTTGTCTTTATACCCGGCAGGTGTCAGCCGTTCTAATAAACTGTCTATACCAACGCAAATAATTGAAATAAAATTTATAAGTATGGCTGTGTCTTTTCCTGTCGGCAGGATATTTAATTATTGGATATAGTTATTTCATTTTTTATTGTCATGGGAATTTTCATTCCATCGGGCATTTTAGGATTTTCCTTAATAATGGCATCACCCTTTATTTCCTGGGTCACTTTACCTTCTATAATCCAGCCTGTACTTTTATCAACTTTAATTTCTGATAACATGGTTCCGGTTAAATTATATTTCATTGGCATTCCATTTGTTTCAATGTAAGCATCTTTATCAGTAGTTTCAATTTTAGAAGAACCTGTTATTAATTTATAATCTTTATTTTCTTCGGCGAATTTGTAAACGGTGGTCAGGTCAGCCGACATGGCTGCTTCTAATTTTGTATTAACCGTCCAGCTATCTCCTTTGGAAACTGGTTTGCCGGGAAAGAAAGCAGTTAGCATTTCAATGCTCCCTTTTACTGCATCTGCACCATAAGCTTTAATTATTTGTGCTTTTAGCGGGGCAAGTTGCTCTTCGGGTATTTGGGAGAACTTACTAAAAGCAGCTTCCCAAACAGATTCAATATTTTTTACTTCGGTAACTTTTCCCTGTTGAGTCATTTTTATTTGGAAAGGTTTATTTTTTATTGCAGCAAGCATTGAAGATGGAATATCCTGTTCGTCATTTTTCTCTGAACTAAACTCGCTGGTTCCCTGCGGAAGTTGCATTGTCATATCCAAACTTTCATATTTAACTTCCAAATCATAATCCTTTTCATTAACGGCTTTTACGAGATAGGACAGGGTTCCTTTTAATTTTATAACCATATCGAAATCCTGCCCGTTTAATACCTCGTGTATGGTTGATGTAGAAATTGTAGTGTGTTTAAACTGTTTTCCTGCTTCCAGCTTTAATATCAAATTTTGTTTTTGCGCCTGGCATGGAGCTAAAAAAATAAGTGTAAAAATTACACTGCAAATTGTTTTCATTGAGTAATGTTTAAAGGGTTATATGTTTTTTTATTGACGTAAAGTACAAGTTAAGTACAAATTCATAATATAGCCGCAAGTTCCCCTGTCTTACTCATACACCAGGGAAGACATTGATGGGAAGAAAACTCAGACAGCAGGATTATAGTACTATTTATAGATTGTTTTTTACATTATGTTTTAACAATATTTCTTTCAGACTATTCATGTCTTCTTCTGTAACACTATTTCTTTGTATAGCATTTGCAATTTGATTAGTTTGCCAAATTAAGAGCCATTTTTTTGATTTTGTCACTTTCTTAATTTTATTCCAGGTAAGCTCTGAGCTAAACGATTCTCCTTTTATCACAAGGTTATTTTCCTGGAATTGATAGGCAATATTTTCCTTTATCCCTGGATTGTTTTTGTATGCACGTTTTAAACTAAAATAAGTTATTGCCAAAAATGCCGATAATATAATAACCGGAGATAATATGCCCGGCAATATTGATTTCGCAGTTATTATATTCATAAAAGCATTTGATATTATAATCAGTAAGTTTAAGCCTAAGAAAATGCGGATTGTAATTTTTGACAGCATTATTGTTAAGCTGGCATTAATGTATTCTTTTTCTGATAAACTGGTATTTATATCCATATAGTATATTATAATTTTCGATGTCTATCCCGCATGGCCGGCCCTGTGGGGAAAGAAAGATACACAACACTTAAATATACGCAACTAACTAATAATTTCTAATTTAACAGTAAGCTGTATGCGCATTTTGTACATGCCTGCCGGCTGGCAGGTTACCATTCCCTTCAATTCAATCCTCCAATTTCTTCAGCCATCTCAGTG
>JBLMVP010000274.1:0-3173 GCA_050256755.1 Sphingobacteriales bacterium
AACGCGATATAAAATTTGTTAGATTCAAGACCAAAAGTCGATATATAGGTTAAAAATTTCTTTGTTTTGTCAGTTAATCCTATTGCAAAGTTGTCTTCTTCCCAATAATCCTGAATGAGTATGTTTGAACTTCCAAATTTGTTTTGTAAATGATCTACAATATTCTTTATTGTTTGGTCTTTGTTAGTCATCTTAATTTTATAAATAAGTTTCAACGAAACTACAATGAAAGTGTTGAATTGAATTGCCAACTCTACAAGTGAGTGACACAACCGGAGCACAAAAGTAGTCCCGAACGTTCGGGACAGCAAAATTCCCAACTACGCAAATGCTTAGTTGGGCAGGCAATATCTCTCCAATCCTTTACTCAGCAAAGATTTTCATGCCAAAGAAATTTTTCTCACATTTTCGTTTTGGCTGTGGATAAGTCCGCTTCTTGGAAATTGCTCTCATTCCGCTAAATTCGCAGCCGTGTAAAGAATGAATAGCAGAAGGAATGATTTCAATGATATAAATTAATAATTTTAAACTTACCCTCCCCTTTAAAGGGGAGATGAAAGGGGCTTATGGCTAAGGAAAAAGAAGTTAACTTATTTGAATACAACGAGGAATCTATCAAAACCCTTGAGTGGCGGGAGCATATCCGTTTGCGCCCAGGTATGTATATTGGTAAACTGGGCGATGGCAGCAGTCCGGATGATGGTATTTATGTATTGCTGAAGGAAGTGATTGACAACTGTATTGACGAACATACCATGGGCTATGGTAAACATATCGATGTTACCATTGAAAAGGGTGTGTGCACGGTTCGTGATTATGGCCGCGGTATCCCTTTGGGTAAAGTGGTGGATGTGGTGAGCAAGATTAATACCGGCGCCAAGTACGACAGTAAAGTGTTTCAAAAAGCGGTGGGTTTAAATGGTGTGGGTACAAAAGCGGTGAATGCATTGAGCGGTTCTTTTAAGGTTACTGCTTTTCGGGATGGTAAAGAAAAAACAGCGGAGTTTGAAAAAGGGCTTTTAATAAAAGAACATAAAGAAGCAAAGAGTACAGAAGATAATGGTACACTGGTAACTTTTATCCCCGACGAAACTGTATTTAAGAATTTTCATTATATACATGAGTACCTGGATAACCAGTTCTGGAATTATTGTTATCTGAATGCGGGTCTCGTTATTAATTTCAATGGTAAACGTTATGTAAGTAAAAATGGTTTGCTGGATTTGCTGCAACGCAAAACCAATGCGGATGAGTTGCGTTACCCCATCATTCATATACAGGGAGAAGATATTGAAGTGGCCATCACTCACGAAAATCAATACGGTGAAGAATATTATTCATTTGTAAACGGTCAGTTTACTACACAGGGTGGCACTCACCTGGCTGCTTTTCGTGAAGCGTATGTAAAAACTATCCGTGATTTTTATAAAAAGGATTATGATGCGGCGGATATAAGAGGAAGTATTTGTGCGGCTATATCCGTAAGGGTACAGGAGCCGGTGTTTGAAAGCCAGACCAAAACGAAACTGGGTTCGCAAAATGTATATGAAGGCGGGCCAACGATGAAAAATTTCATTAGTGATTTTTTAGCCCGTGATTTAGATCTGTATTTGCATAAAAATCCTGCAGTTGCTGAATCGCTTAAAAAACGTATTGAGCAAAATGAAAGGGAAAGGAAAGAATTAGCTGGCATTAAAAAACTGGCAAATGAAAGAGCGAAGAAAGCCAATCTGCATAATAAAAAATTACGTGATTGCCGCTATCATTACAACGATGAACCAACAGGAAAAGATAAAGATGTAATTATAGAGAAAGCAAAAGAGAGTACCATCTTTATTACAGAAGGGGATAGTGCCAGTGGTTCCATTACCAAATCGAGAAATATGGAAACGCAGGCGGTATTCAGCCTGCGTGGTAAACCGCTGAACAGTTATGGATTGACGAAGAAAGTGGTGTATGAAAATGAAGAGTTCAATTTATTACAGCATGCGTTAAATATTGAGGAAGGATATGAAGGGTTGCGTTATAATAACATCGTAATTGCTACGGATGCGGATGTGGATGGGATGCATATACGTTTGCTGCTGATGACTTTCTTTCTGCAGTTTTTTCCTGATTTGGTGAAGAATGGTCACGTGTATATTTTACAAACACCATTGTTCCGTGTTCGTGATAAAAAAGAAACGCATTACTGTTATGATGAAGCCGAAAAGCAGGAAGCCATTAAAAAGCTTGGTGGTAAACCGGAGATAACAAGGTTTAAAGGTTTGGGTGAAATAAGCCCGGAGGAGTTTGCTCGTTTTATTGGCCCTGAAATGAAAGTAGACCCAGTAATGTTATTGCCTGAAATGCATATACAGCAATTGCTGGAATACTACATGGGAAAGAATACTCCTGAACGCCAGGATTTTATTATTGATAATTTGAAAGTGGAAGTGGACCTTGCGGAAGAGATTAAATAATTATTAAGTGTTAATTATAAAGAATGATTCATATTGTTTTTAACAGTGCAGATGTTGATGTTTTAAAAGAAGCCATTGCTTTGGATGAAACCATACAGGGTGAAGTAATACAGGTGCAGGATGATTATGCTGTAGGTCCATTATTGAATATTTATACTGAAGAAGGAATTGAAACCCGTAAACAATGGTGGAGGGAAGTGCTGGCTGGTGGTGATTACGATGGCAAAGCGGATAGTGGTGAAGTGGATGATGTGAAGTTAGTAAGTGAGTTAGTTGGCAAGTTGAAAAGTAATGAAGAAGAAATAGTTTGGATTTGGGCTGCTCAAAACAAACATGATGTAAGTGGTTATTACTGGCTCGTGAGCCGGTTGAAAGATTTCCAGGGAAGAGTGTTTATTCTTTATCTGAATAATCTTCCTTTCATTAATGAGAAAGGAAATATTTTTTATCCTGAGTGGTTGCACCAGATTCAACCCAAAGAGTTTTTGAAAGCAAAGAAATTAGCGAGAGAAATTACGTTGAGTGAATTTGAAGTTGACCCTGATATCTGGCAAAAAATCTGCGAAGAAAATAAAGGTATCCGTTTACTGGAAGGCGGGAAGAAACTGACACAGGAAGATTATGATTTTTATGACAGTGAATTAAAGAAATATATTACAGGCGACTGGTTGAAGGCGGGTAAAATCATTCACAACTATCTGCATAAATCCA
>JBLMVP010000275.1:0-3057 GCA_050256755.1 Sphingobacteriales bacterium
TCCATGTTTTGCCACCATCCGTTGTTTTATATATTCCACGTTCGCCACCATCATTCCATAACGGGCCATATGCAGCAACATAAACAATGTCTGAATTGGTTGGGTCAATTGCAATACGGCCAATATGTTCAGAATTTTTTAAGCCCATATTCTTCCAGCTTTTGCCACCGTCTTCACTTTTGTATATTCCATCGCCATAAGCAACCACCCGCTGGTTATTATTTTCGCCACTGCCTACCCATACTACATTGGTATTGGTTGGGTCAATAGCCACGCAGCCAATAGAAAAAGAGCCTTCTCCGTCAAAAATTGGGTTGAAGGTTACGCCAGCGTTGCTTGTTTTCCAAACACCACCGGCTGCAGCGGCTACATAATATTCATTATGATTGTTTGGGTTAACAGTAATATCTGCAATACGACCCGAAGTAATGGCAGGGCCTACGCTACGAAATTTTAAATTGCTGAATAAAGAAGATTGTAAAACATCTTTTGTTTCCTCTTTTGCCGGTGTTGCCGGCGCTGTTTTTTTTTGCGAAAAAGAAATAGCTGAAAAACAAAGCAACAGTATTATGTTGCTGAAAAGTTTAACTGACTTCATGGAACAATCGTTTTAGTAAATGTAGGGGGAAGGTAAAAAGATTATTCCAGACCAAGGATGATTCTTATAAAAAATGGGACTAACGGATAACAATTGTGCTATTTTATAAATTATGCTCTTTGGCAAACACTGCGTCATTGGGTTCACGGAGTTCAATTTTATTTCCTTCAGGGTCCAGTATCCAGCGAAACTTTCCATAACTGTATTCTTTTATTTCACCAACAACAGTTACCCCTTCTTCTTTTAATACTTTGAGTAGTTCTTTAATACTTTGAGTAGTTCTGCTAAATTTTCAACACGGTAATTGAACATAAATTGTTTCTCACATTGGTCAAAGTAGTTGGTATCCTCTTTAAAAGCACTCCATACAGTATATCCTACCTGCTCTTTATTGTTTCCTTCCTGCCACTTAAATACCATACAATACTCACTGCACCGGATACCTAAACGTTTACTATACCATTCGTAAATAGGCTGGCTATCTTTCGATTTGAAAAAAATGCCCCCGATACCGGAAACTTTTTTCTGCATATATAATTAATTTTTTGTTGAGAAATTAGCCCTGTATGAAAATCAATCTTTTTTTGTTTTCTCCATTGGTAATTCCGGCAAACGGCTCCATTCTTGCATAGAACCATCATATACTTTTACATTATATCCCAATGAGCGGCCGGTAAGATAAATGACAGAGGCGGTTTGGCCAATGAAACAATAAGTGACAATTTCTTTCTCTTTATTGGGGACTACTGAATAAAAGTTTTTTAGTAAGATTTCTGTTGATTTTATAGCGTTGGTTGAATCAATCATATCCGTGTAAGGAAGATTAAGAGCACCCGTGATATGTCCATCACGTGGATTACCCGTTGGGTCTCCATCATAAAAACGTTTCATTCGGGCGTCCACTACTTCAGCAGACTTATCGTGCAATGACTTTTGAACATAATTTTTATCAACCAGTACCGGATTGCTTACGGCAGCAACAAAGTTTCCTTTTTTTACCACAGGTATTTCTTTTGTCACAGGGTAGCCTGCTTTTTTCCAGGCCACTAATCCCCCGTTTAAATAATATACCTGTCCTTTTAATCCCAGGTATTCAAAGGTCAAAAACATACGGGCTGTTATGCTTACATCTGCCCAGGCATGACATAAAACAATTTTTGAATCCTTGTTTATCCCAAGTTGCTGCAGAACTTTAGTGGCTTCTTTCGGGTCAGGGGGATTATAAGTTCCTTCGGGTGAGTTAGCGGTTAACCAATCAGGCCACAGAAAACGGGCTCCCTGTATATGTTCATTGTCATAATCCAATTTTAAAAAACTTGGTTGTACGATGACCAGTGCCGGATCATTTAGATTTTCATTTAACCATTGGGGAGAAACAATAATTGATTGCTGGGATTTTACTGAAGTAAAAAGCAGCAGCAGAGCAAAACAAGAGTATAGTTTCTTCATAACAATAAGTTTTTGATAAAGCACTCTTAAGTTATTGTTATTGACGGGAAATAAAAACAAAATTATAGATGAGCGGTACATTTGGCTTGTCCTGAATTTATAATTCAGCTATCAAAAAAACTTCATCAATAATTTCAGAAATATTTATAACTGTTCTGGCTAATAACTTAGAGCCTGATTATTTCACTTTCTATTTATCGCTTTATATTCTTTTCATAAGTGGCAATCCATTCATCCACTGTAATTTTTGAAGCCAGTTCGCCAATTAATTTATAGGGAATATTTTCCGGCTTTTTAAAACGGATACAGGCCTTACCCATGTCCAATTTTCCAACACCTGCCTTGGCATATTCTTCCGTAAACCATTTTAATAATTTCGGACTTCCGTATACGCCCATGTGATAAAGGGCTATAAAGTTTTTTTGAGAAGCAATATTCATAAATGGTAAAGGCAGTTTGGGAGTGCTGTGATAACCTGCTGGATAAATGGAATGTGGAACAACATAACCTATCGTTCCGTAATTTATTTCTTCTTTAAATCCTTTGGGCAAATTTTTCATAATTACTTTTCTGAGTTCGATAATTGCCTTTTGCCTTTCAGCAGGTAATTCGGCAATATATTCTTCTACAGTAGCAGCTTTGGATTGCATAATACTATGATTTTGTTTTTGCTGATAAATAAGAACCCAATGCAAATAAAAATATCAACCCGGTACAGATAATCGGTGGTAAAAAAGTGAAAGTGACAGTTACAAGCAATACCAGTCCGAATAAAATTGTTTCTATTAACAATAATCCTCTCCATAACCCGGCACCGATATTCATTTTTTTAAAAAACCAGTTTACTGTTGCAAACGATAAAAAAAGAAAAGTGAAACAGATACTAATGCTTGTGTAAATCTGGTACCAGCTTCTTTCAAAGCCTGCGCCCAAATCCATTTTATAATTCATGATTAAATCCAGCATTTGCTTTTCTGTATTATTCTTCGGACTGGGACTAATAACAAAAC
>JBLMVP010000276.1:0-6634 GCA_050256755.1 Sphingobacteriales bacterium
TTGCTATTACCAGATGAGGTATTCAAGAATTATATTACAAAAATACTGGCCAAAAATAAAAATTGTAGAGATAAGAAATGTGAGATTTATATTGTTTAAATTGGCAAATGGCAGCAGGGACATTATTGATTTAAATAAACAGTATGATCCTTGTGGTGTTTTTTTATTTGATGGCCATAAAAAAGCACAGTTAGCGGATATGACCAATATAGACACTGAACTTGGATTTTATTTTTCCAGGTAAAATGTGTTTTTTTTTATATTTCTAAGCGTTTGCCTTTAGCGATGGTATTTATAAAAAAGATACCTGATAAAAATCATGTTTTCAATGGGCAACCATCAATCTCGTTTTGTCGTCTTAAAGATAATTTAGTTGTCGAATTAATTAAACAATAAAGGAAACCCAATCTTTTAAAATTAAGTTTACTCATTTATGAAAAAGAAAATAGTAAAAACCGTAGTTTCATTATTTACCGGAGCCTTTTTATTCAGTGTAATTTCAGGATTTAGTTTATTCCAGAAAAAACCATGGATAGCACCGGATAATTATAAGAACATGAAAAGTCCGGTTGCTTCTGATGCAACATCTATTGCAGAAGGGAAAGCTTTGTGGAGCACCCATTGCAAATCATGTCATGGTGCAAAAGGCCTTGGCGATGGTTCTAAGGCAGCTCAGCTAAAAACGGAACCGGGAGATTTTACCAAGCCAGATACACAGGCGCAAACAGACGGTTCTTTATTTTACAAAACCTCTGAAGGCCGGGATGATATGCCGAGCTTTAAAAAGAAAATACCCGATGCAGATGACAGATGGAATCTTGTGAATTATATAAGAACACTTAAGAAATAGCATTGTTAGTATAATATAAGTTTAATTTGAAGACGTCTTGTATTTAACAAGGCGTCTTTTTTTAGTGATTCCTATAAACCTGTAAATATGCAAAGCATCTGCTTTTATAGTATCCTCCGGTTTGATAATTATCATATCTATAATTGATTTTTGTATTGCAATGCAAAAAACAGCTATTGTAACTTTCCTTCTTAATTATCATCAACGATTATGGAAAAAATCAACTCAGCTCAATCAAGAAAAAAATTCATTGCATGGGGAATCGGCATATTAACCTTTTTTTCCATTGGAGGTATTTTTTTCAAAACTAATAAAAAGAAAAAGATGATTAAAATGCTTTCCCAGGATGGTAAACTGGTGGAAATAGATGCATCCTTACTTAATTCACCTAAGAAAAAAGTTACAGACAAAGAGCTGCAGGCATGGGTGAAAAAATAAATCAATTAATATAAAATCTATTAATAATGAGCTGTAAATGCAATAAAGAAGGATGTGATAATAATAATTCCAGGAGAGAGTTTCTCCTAACGGGTTTACTTGCAACGATGACTGCGGTTGGTTGCAGTGATAACAAGAGTCCTTTTACACTGGGAGAAGGAGAAATTGTACAACCCTCAGGTGAAAAAGTAAAATTATTATCTGTTGATGGAGAAATTATTGAGGTGGATAAAGCATTTTTAAAACCTGTTCCGGATTTACCGGCCGTTTCAAATAGTGAAGCAAGAAGAGGAATTGAAGGAAAAAAATTTGTGATGGTGATTGATTTATCCCGTTGCAAAAATTTAAAAAAATGCCAGGAAGCCTGTAATCATATGCACCAGGTACACCCGGGGCAAAACTGGATAAAAGTTTATTCCATGCAGGATGCTAATCATACAGCCCCTTATTGGGAGCCCACTACCTGCATGCATTGTGATGAGCCACCTTGTGTAAAAGTATGTCCTGTGGACGCAACCTTTAAAAGACAGGATGGAATAGTTTTGATTGATAGCGACCGTTGTATTGGTTGCCGTTTTTGCATGGCTGCATGCCCTTATTCAACCAGGGTGTTTAATTGGGAAGAACCCGTGTTAACCAAAGAGGTAGCAGAACAACATTATTCCTGCGAAAGTAGTGTGCCTCAAAAAAAAGGTACAGTGGGCAAATGTGATTTTTGTCCGGATATGGCAAGAAAAGGTGAACTGCCTCATTGCGTTAGTGCTTGTCCGAATGGTGTGTTTATGTTTGGCGATATGAACCAGGATACAGTAACTAACGGTGCGGAAACATTTCGTTTTAGTGAATTAATAAAAGATAAAGCGGGGTATAGATTAATGGAAGATTTGGGAACCAAACCCAATGTTTATTATTTACCACCGGTTAACCGCAACTTCCCGTATGAATCCGGACTGGAAAACGAGAATAGTATTGATAAAATGAATCACTCTAAATAATATATAGTGGAAAATTCAACATTCTTATCAGGTGAAAAAATTACACAGGATCTCCTTCCCCAAAAATTTGGTAAAAAAGGAATGTTATGGACTGGAATATTAATTGTCTTTTGCCTGGTTGGTGCATTTGCTTATTATCGCCAGTTACGGAATGGATTGGTGGTGACTAACATGAGAGATTATGTATCGTGGGGTATTTATATTTCCAATTTCGTATTCTTTGTGGCAATAAGCCTGGTTGGTTCTTTAATTACTGCCATCTTTCGGTTGGCTGATGTGCATTGGAGTACGCCACTTACACGCATTGCTGAAATTATTGCTGTATCTGCCATCGTTTTTGCATCAATAATTATTGTAGTGGATATGGGGCGTCCAGAGCGGTTTTTGAATCTAATCATCCATGGACGTCTTCAATCGCCTATTATGTGGGACGTGATTGTAATTGGAACTTATTTTTTTATCAGTTTATTGTTATTATATTTTCCATTATTACCAGACCTTAAAATTCTTATTGCTGCAAAAGAAAAAACCGGAAAAGCGTTAAATAAATATTATCGCTGGCTTGGTTCATTCTGGAAAGGAACAACAGAACAATTCAAAATATCTGACAGGGCCCTTACTATTCTTTCCATTACTATAATACCGGTTGCATTCAGTATACACACCGTTACGTCCTGGCTATTTGCTACTACGTACCGA
Organism: Sphingobacteriales bacterium; assembly: GCA_050256755.1. Lineage (GTDB taxonomy): Bacteria > Bacteroidota > Bacteroidia > Chitinophagales > Chitinophagaceae > AWTP1-9. Next base: position 2,983 of record JBLMVP010000276.1, read on the forward strand.
CCGGGGTGGGATAGTACCAACTTTGGCGCTTATTTTATTTCCGGCGCTTTTTTGGTTGGCGCAGGTGGAGTAGTAGTGGCCATGTATGTTTTTCGGCAAGCATATCATCTTGAAAAATATATTACTGAAAAGCATTTTGAACACATGGGAAGAATAGTTGTTTTGCTGGCTCTTTTGTATTTGTATTTTAATATCAATGAATATCTTATCCCGGCTTTTAAAATGAAAAAGCCGGAAGAAGAACATTTAACCCAACTTTTTACGGGAGAATTCGCCCCACTTTTCTGGTTTGCAATTTTGGTTGGAATGATTATACCCATTATTATTCTTCTGTTTAAATCAGGAAGAAAACCAATGCCTATGTTTGTTGCTGGCTTAATGGTGGTGGTGGGTGCCTGGCTTAAACGTTATCTTATTGTAACACCAACCTTACTGCATCCATTTTTACCCATGCAGGAAGTGCCGGCAAATTATCATTATTATATTCCAAGCTGGGAAGAGTGGGCAATAGCTATGGGTTCTCTTTCAGGGGCACTTTTAGTTATTACTTTTTTTGCCAGGGTATTTCCAATTATTCCCATTCACGAAACTATAAATGAACAACATGAAATGGCAGAAAATAAATAAAAAGGGCATACCATACTTGTTATTTCTTTTATTATGGAATAGCAAAATTTATGCGCAGGACTCCACTAAAAATGAACTGGTATTAAATGTGAGCTATTACATGCCTGCCAGTCGTGTACCTTATATACAGGTTAATGCTAAAACTAAGATTGATAAAAAATTTCAACCGGTTAAAGGAATAATTAGTAAGGTTTACCTTGATATCGCAGACGATAATAACATGCTGGGCAGAGTAGTTACTGCGGAAAACGGGACAGCTATTATAAATATTCCCGATGCTCTTAAAAAAATATGGGACTCATCCGCTACTCACACTTTTATTGCTATTGCAGAAGCTAATAAGAAATTTGACGAAACGAAAGCAGAAGTTGCTGTTTCAAAAGCACATATTATACTGGATACGGTAGCAGGTGCAGAAACAAAAAGTATCAATGTAAAATTGACGGAATTTAAGAATGGAGAATGGGTTCCTGTTAAGGGGGTGGAAATGAAAATCGGAGTAAAATGTTTAGGCGGAGAACTTCCAGTTAGCGACGAAGCAAGTTATACTACGGATTCAACTGGAGAAGTTATTGCTGAATTTAAAAGAGATAGTTTACCCGGAGATAAAAGAGGAATACTTACGCTTGTCGCTAAAGTAGAGGACAATGATACTTATGGAAATCTTGTTGTAGAAAAAAAGATTCCCTGGGGTATTAACTTAAAATATGAAAATAATTTTTTCGATAAACGAACACTGTGGTCTACAAGAACCAGGACTCCATTTTGGTTACTTTTTATGGCATACTCTATAATAACAGCAGTTTGGGGTGTCATTTTTTATTTGGTGTTTCAAATAGCTAAAATAAAAAGAATGGGTACAAAAAAGGGTAACCATATTATTTGAAAACACCCGGGGGTGCATATTTTTTGCTGATAATTTATCTATTCTGTTATTAATTAGTTTTTATTTTATTTATTAATTTTATCTGTCAAAATTGTTGCAGGTATGCAAGTTCACAAAATAAGCAACAAGGGGCAGGCTCAGTTATTTAAAAATCCTTATCTGGAAATGCTCACCAAAACACACCCACTGGTTATTTGGGGCATGTATCTTCCGGTGATTATATATTTTCTTTATTACGGGTACAGCAGTTTTAACTACAGCAAAACCAAAGTTGCCTTAATTTTTCTTGGAGGGATATTTTTCTGGACTCTTTTTGAATACATAGCCCATCGTTTTATTTTTCACTGGATAAGTGATAACCCCCGCATACAAAAATTTGCTTATATCCTGCACGGCAACCATCATCATTTTCCACGTGACAGGCATCGTTTATTTATGCCGCCTGTTCCCAGCCTTCTTATTTCCTCTTTAATTTTTGGTATAATGTATTGGATGACGGGAACAAAAGTGTTTATTTTTTTCCCGGGTTTTATTTTAGGTTACCTGTTGTACGGAAGCATGCATTATGCCATACACGCATGGAGCCCTCCTTTTAAATGGATGAAACCTTTATGGCGCAATCACCATCTGCATCACTATAAAAATGAACATAATGGCTTTGGAGTTAGCAGTACTTTATGGGATCATGTGTTTGGTACCATGTTCGATTTAAAAAACGAAAAAGAAGATAAAGAGAAAACAAAGGCATTAATGTTTGAGCCTAAAAAGATATATAAATAAAAAAGCAGTTCCCGGTGAGAGAAACTGCTTTTATTTGAAATTCAAAATTGATTATTTAATTAACTCTCCTAATACTTTTTCATCCACTTTTACCGGGTATTTTTTCTTTAGCTTTTCTATCCATTTATCTTCCAGTACCTGTTGATAGTCGTTAATAACTAAGCCACGGGCTTCTTCAAAATTGCGTAGCCCAACTTCACGGTATACATTAACTATATATGAAAAAACGGAACTGCCATCCTGTTCATTTTTTAATGGAAGTGTTATTAAGCCCTTTTCAAAATTTGTTCTTTCTACTATTGGTATCTGGTTCATCTCAAAACGTCCGCTATCTGCCTGTACCCTTCCTTCAAATTCTTCAGCAAATTTTTTCCAGCTTAAAGGATCTGCTTTTATCTTTTTCATTGCGTTGACAGCGGCAAGTGAATCAGAACAGGTAACTATTATTGCGTCCACACTTGGCTCCCATTTGTATTTTTCTTTATGCTGGGTATAATAATTTTTCAGTCCCGCAGAATCAGCTCCGGCCTTACTCCAAACATTTTTTTCCATTATCTCAAACAGCAGGTTTCCCTCCTTAAATTCCTGGATCTGGTAATTATATTCAGGTTTATATTCAGCTAAATGTTTTTTATAATATTCCTGTGAAGTAAACTTTACAAATTCCTCCATTTCTTTTGTAAAAAATTCAGGGCTCTTATTACTGTTATTACCGGTGTTTCTTCCTTTAATAAACTGTAGCCAATCAGTATTGTAAATTGTTTGTTTAACAAAAGAAAAAAGTGGTGTTTTTTTAATTGTTGTGAGATAAGATTTAAAGTTGGTAGATCGAAGTGATGAATCTGAAATCTTCCATAATTGCTGATCGTTGTAAGGAAGTTTTTTGTAATGGGTTTGCTTTAATATTTCTTGCTGCTGTTTGTTTTGTGCAACAATCATCCTGTCTGAAATACGAACTTTTTGCTGTATAGCAGCCATTGTTTCCGGATTTTTATCGTCTGTATTAACTGGAATCTTTTTCAGCAATTTAATAATATGTATACCTGTTGTTGTTTCAATTGGGACACTGTAGCCGTTTTCTTTTTCTATTCCATAAGCTGCCAGTTCAAATTTGGAATCGTATTTTCCCAATGTAACCAAAGCCATCTCACCGTTATTCTGGTAAGTGAATTTATCTTCGCTAAATTCTTTTACCATACCGGTAAATGATGCCCCCTGCAAAAGAGCTTTGTAAATAGAATCAGCTAAATGGCGTTTTTGACTTTTTTCTTCTTCGGTTACACCTTCGGGATAAGCCAATAATATTTGAGCCACCTGTAAAGAACCAACAGCTGGTCTTTTAGAAAGTATTTTAAATAT
>JBLMVP010000277.1:0-3449 GCA_050256755.1 Sphingobacteriales bacterium
TTAGGGTAGACCAGTTACTGGATCAGGTAACCCTGTTCGATTTAATGAATTCAGAGAAAGAAACCGGGAAAAATTTAAATCAGCTACTTGAACAGAATAAACCTGAATTATTGGGTTAACCGATGATCATTCTGCAAAAAAAGAAATCAATTTATAACCCGTGTACAGCGCAGCAAGGGGTCGGTTACCCAGATAACTCCCTCGCAAGCAGGCCTGCCTTTTTTTGAATTCTTACAAAACTTTCAGTACTGAATAAATTAAGATGACCACTGATAGGAGACCTCGGGTCGACGGAAAAAAAAGCAAGCAATATGTTTTTAATTTTTGTCAGTTGAGACCTTATTCTTTTTTTTCAGAGTAGGTACCCACTTTGCCTTCTTCATCAGTTAAGCCTTTTTTCTGACTCCTGATATTAATTCACAATGAAAGAAAATAATAATAGCTAAACCGGCTATCAGCTCCAGTACAGTATCAGAATTCATAATTTTTGATTTAAAGTTTTAAAAAGGTTCCGTTACTAAAACCCAATATTTAAACTAATGAACCAAGCAACTTTTTCCGATAATGCTATCGGTTAAATTTTATGATAAATACCTGTATCAGTTTTTTTCACTGTAAATATTTATTAATTGAGACCCCGGAAGCAAGAGTGATTTCACCTTACTCTAACCCGTTTTCTCACGGGTAGATCATCCATTAATATTTTATTGAAGTTTGTTTCTTACCAGATGGCCATCCATTTGCCTGATAGCGAGGACACCAGGGGAAACTGTATAATTTTATTATTCTTTATTGACTTGAACAACAGAAACACTACCAGTAACGATGGATCGCATGTTTCATCCCGGCATTTATCACCGGGACTCTTGTATGCATAGTAATTCTATTGAGCAAATCTGTGGACGCCAACGGATGTGCTGAGGTTGACAAAATGAAAACTTGTTACCCCGAAAGCAAACAAGAGCCTAACTTTATTATGTTGCGCCATTTCTATATTACAGCAAAATCATGCTTTTGTCAAAATGATAAAAGACGATCATAAAAAACACAAAGAAAAAACGCAGGCTCCAGTTATTAAGACCTATCACTTTCTTGCACGTAAATACGGAAGAGAATTGTTGCTGGATATTGGCCGCATAGAATCCTTAAAGGATTTTATAGTAGACGATACGCCTCACAACATAAGTTTTTATGAGATCCTTTTTATAGAAAAAGGAAAAGGCAGCTTTGCATTGGATGAAAACAAAATGACTATAGGACCGGGAACAATCATATTTACTTCCCCGGGACAGATACGCAGGTGGAATGTAAAGCAGGCTGTAAGTGGTTATACCCTTTTCTTTGAGAAAGATTTTCTCAATTTATTTTTCATGGATGACCTGTTCCTTTATCGTTTTCAATTTTTCCACCAATATTCCATTCCAACGAATATGAAAATGCCTATGCGGATCTTCCGGGAAACATTGAAACTCGTAAGAGGCATAGAAAAAGAATTTAGCCAGCTTCAAAACGACAGTGGCCATTTGTTGCGGGCAATACTATATCAACTGCTGGTGGTTCTTAACCGTTACTATGCGGCTACTCATCATTTGCAAAGTAACATTTATATCCATCCCGATTTTTTCAGATTCCGTTCTTTGCTTGAAAAGAAATATATAACACATCATCATGTTGCAACCTATGCACAAATTTTAAAGATCAGTACCACCCATCTCAATAAAATTTGCCGGCAATACAGCGGGTATTCAGCTCAACAGATGATACACAACAAACTTATCTCTGAAATAAAAAGAGAGCTGCACAGCAATAAATCCATTAAGGAGATTGTTTATCAGTTTGAATTCTCTGATCCATCCAACTTCAATCGTTTTTTTAAAAAGATCACCGGCACTACAGCGCTGAAATACCGCAATAGTCTCTGACTTTCTAAATGACCATATTATTTGCAAAATGACCATTTCAGAAAAAATGATCCTTTCAACTTTGCGAAAAATATGGAGTATGGTCAAAAAAGTGCTTTTCTTCCTGCTGGTTGCAATAACATCACTAATGGCATCTGCTGAAGAATTTTATGTCAATGCAAACACAGGTAATGATGCAAATCCTGGAAATAAACTGCAACCTTTAAAAACAATTGCAGAAGCTGCAAGGCGAATAAATGTCAGTGCTGCAAAGGCAACAACTACCATTATTCTTGCAGCGGGTGTTTATCCGTTAACAGAAACTGTTCTTTTTAATAACAATAAATTTTCTGCCGAGAACCGCTTAATAATAAGAGCAGAAATATTACCCGATGATGCCACCTGGAACCCACAACGCATGCCCATTATTACAACAATTATTCCAACTCTACAAACGCCTAAAGATGGTGAGGAGGCAAGAGGTCTGGAAATAGAAGTAAGTCATGTAACTATCCAGGGACTTCGGTTCACCGGAAGCACCGCTTATTACTATATAGACGGCAAACAAAATCGTCGTTACTATCCCATTTGGCGTGACGGTAAAAACCTGGACGACCTGCTTGTAACGCAATGCCTGTTTGCAGGCAATGCTGATGTGCTGCCTATCCGTGTAGCCGTAATTGCCAACGGACATGGGTTGGTGGTTGATCACTGTGTTTTTTACAACTGCCAAAACCCTGTTGTATTCTGGGAGGCTGAAGGAGGAACAAGCAACCATAATGCTATGCGCTATTGTTTGATATATGAATCTAACTATAGCGGCGTATGGACAACAACAAACACCGGGGATGATTTTGAATTTCATCACAATATCATTGCTAATGGCAGAACAGCCTGGATAAGGGATAATAACAGCATACATCACTACCGGATACACGATTGTATTTTAGCGAATAATATAAATGTAACAGGAAATGGTGGTGGCAGTGCGATCCATAGCGATTTTCTGAAAATGGAAAATGTGCAAACAACCGGCACGATCGAAATTGAAAAAGACCAGGGCAAGAATAATTATTTGCAATTAAAAGAAGGCTCATTTGGTTCTGCATTAAAAGCAGGTTTGTTTATGAAATAGTCTGAAACAAGAATTGGATAATAACGATTTTTAACGCCATAATTCGAACGAGTCATGGGATGTTTATAGCTAATAGCTACCAATAAGGGCAGAAGTAATAGAAATCGATGGGCGACCCATCCTGATATCTTGCCTGTTCCTTCGGAACAGATGCTTAGTCTCAGACAAAGCATAAGGATTCAAGATTTTTTTATATTCTTTATTGAGTTGAAGAAATGGAACACTACCGACAACGGGGAGAACGCTGAAACTATGTATTAATTCAGTGGATTGCTCTACGCGTTCTCTGTGTCAAATGGTGCAATTTAGGGTAGACCAGTTACTGGATCAGGTAACCCTGTTCGATTTAATGAATTCAGAGAAAGAAACCGGGAAAAATTTAAATCAGCTACTTGAACAGAATAAACCTGAAT
>JBLMVP010000278.1:0-6943 GCA_050256755.1 Sphingobacteriales bacterium
GTCCGCCCAAAATAATGTTTTCTGTGCAAGGAGGTATAGGAACTCATGATGAAGATAATTTTTTGCACCAGTATTATAATATAGAAAGCACCGGATGGGGAACGCCTTTTTTGCTGGTGCCTGAAGCTACCACGGTTGATGAAGACACATTGAAACTGCTGAGTGATGCAAGAGAAAAAGATGTGATGTTAAGCCGTAATTCTCCATTGGGTGTAAGGTTTCATTACCTCCGGGGAACGAGTGCCGAAAATGAAAAATTACTTCGTATCAGCAATGGCAAACCCGGCAGCCCCTGCACTGAAAAGCACCTGGCCTTTAATACAGAGTTTACAAAAGAACCCATTTGTACAGCATCACATAAATATCAAAAATTAAAAATTGCACAGTTACAATCGCTTAATCTTCCTGACAACGAATATAACAGGCAGAAAGATGATGTTTTGGATAAAGAATGTTTATGTGTTGGGCTTAGTAATGCGGCTGCCATAAATTACAGGCAAATTTTTGTTAAGAAATTAAATGCAGTAACAGTTTGCCCGGGACCCAATATCATTAATTTTTCAAAAGTAGTTTCACTGCAAACAATGACGGACCATATTTATGGAAGGGATAATATTCTTACCGGTACCAACAGACCACACATGTTTATTGCGGAACTGTATTTATATATTGATTATTTAAAAGAAGAACTGAAAAACGATATTCAGGCCGGGCAATTTGAAAAAAAGAAAAAATATTACACTTCTTTTTATCAAAACCTCAGTGATGGTATAGTTTATTACCGCAGCCTGCCGGGTATATCTTATTCAAACAGGGAGCAATTCATTAAAGCACTGGATGATGCTGAGACAGAACTGGATCTGTTAAATTACCAATATGTGATAATATAAAAGAAGGTGTGACGCTTCATTTTTAGTTTCACATTCTCTTATTTACTGTTGCATTCAAACATTACAACTTTTGAAACCTTGCCTGGAAAAACCGTAAATACTTTGGCTCATACACCATCTTCAATCCCTTTATTTTATTACGCCGTTCAAAAACTCTTGCTGTTGATTCAGCAATCACATCCATATGTGCCTGTGTATATACACGACGTGGAATAGTGAATCGGACCAACTCAAGTTTTGGATAATAATTTTCACCATTGGCTTTTCTTCCGGCAGAAACAATTCCTCTTTCCATTGTTCTTACGCCGGAGTCCAAATAAACTTCAGCCGCTAATGTTTGCGCAGGAAAGTCATCCTGCAGAATATGTGGCAAGAATTTCTTGGCATCCACAAAAACGCCATGCCCGCCAATAGGTTTTACAATGGGAACTCCATATTCCAGCATCTTTTCTCCGAGATAAATAACTTGTCCAACCCTTGCATGAATATGGTTGTCATTGATACTTTCACCAATACCAATAGCCATTGCTTCCATATCTCTTCCAGCTAATCCACCATAGGTATGCAAACCTTCGTATACCACCACAAGATTTCTGGCTTCTTCAAAAACATCCCAGTCATTGATGGCTAAAAATCCGCCGATATTCACCAATGCATCTTTCTTGGCACTCATGGTGGCTCCGTCAGTAAGTGAACATATTTCTTTTACAATTTCCCGTATTGGTTTATCATGATAACCTTTTTCTCTTTGCTGGATGAAATGAGCATTCTCAGCAACTCTTGTCATATCGTGAATGATGCGTATACTATGTTTTTTAGTGAAGGCTCTTAACTCTTTCAGGTTTTTTATACTGATAGGTTGCCCTCCGGCCATGTTTACACTGGTGGCAATACTTACATAGGGAATTTTTTCAGCACCGTATTTTTTTACCAAACTTTCCAGTTTATTTAAATCCACATTGCCTTTGAAAGGAAATTCATTTTCGGGTTCATGTGCTTCATCAATGATAATGTCTTCAAATTTTCCACCGGCAAGTTCCTGGTGCAATCGGGTAGTGGTAAAGTACATATTGCCGGGAATGATATCTCCTTTTTTGATCAGGATTTTTGATATAATGTTTTCAGCACCACGACCCTGGTGTGTTGGAATGAGATATTTATAACCATAAATATTTTTCACTACTTCTTCCAAATGATAAAAGTTACGGCTGCCTGCATATGCTTCATCACCCATCATCATGCCCGCCCATTGATGATCACTCATAGCAGAAGTTCCACTATCAGTCAACAGATCGATATATACATCTTCTGATCTTAACAGGAAAGTATTATAACCCGCATCCTGCATAGCTTTTTTTCGTTGAGCAGGAGTTGTCATCTTTAACAACTCCACCATTTTTATTTTGTAGGGCTCTGCCCAGCTTTTTCTAATTGTTTTCATTGTATTGAAATTAATTTTTAATAAATGGGTTCCAGTTTTGCTGTAAAGTGCCGGAGCAGAGGCGTTTCTTCAATAACCTTAAGTCCGTTAATCTTATTCCTGTTTTTAAAAACTTCGATGATCACTTCCGATACATAATCAATATGGCTTTGGGTGTAAACTCTTCTTGGAATCGCCAATCGAACCAGTTCCATTTGTGATGGAATTAATTTTCCGTATGCATCATATTTACCAAACATCAATGAACCGATTTCCACACTGCGTATGCCCCCTTCAATATACAATGCACAGACCAATGCCTGTCCCGGATATTGCTCAACAGGAATATGCGGCAGGAATTTTTTTGCATCAATGTACACGGCATGTCCACCCGCTGGTTGCATCACCGGCACTCCGGCAGCAATTAATTTGTTGGTGAGATATTCAATACTGCGGATGCGGTATTGTAAATAATGCTCATCCATCACTTCTTTTAGCCCAATGGCAATTGCTTCAAGGTCTCTTCCTGCCAAACCGCCATAGGTTGTAAAACCTTCAGTAATGATTAAAAGATTGCGGCATTGTAATGCCAGTTGTTCATTGCGCATTGCCAAAAAACCACCAATATTTGCAAATGCATCTTTCTTTGCACTCATGGTACAGCCATCAGCATAAGAAAAAAGTTCTGCAGCAATTTCAGGAACTGATTTATCATTATAACCTTCTTCACGCAGCTTGATAAAATAACTGTTCTCTGCAAAACGGCAGGCATCAATAAAGAAAGGAATCTTATTTTCTTTACAAACCTTACTTACTTCTTTTATGTTTTTCATACTTACCGGCTGGCCGCCACCTGAATTATTTGTTACAGTGATGATGACCATTGGAATATTCTTTTTGTCTTTTTCTTTAATAATATTTTTTAATGCTTCCACATCCATGTTTCCTTTAAATGGAGCGGGAATAGTTGGATGTTTTCCTTCTTCACATATCAAATCAATTCCTTCTGCTCCCGAAAATTCAATATTAGCCCTTGTGGTATCAAATAAAGTATTACTGATAAAATACTTTCCTTTACCTCCGAGTATGGTAAATAGAATTTTTTCAGCAGCCCTTCCCTGGTGTGTGGGAATTACAATTGGCATTCCGGTTACATCTTTTACTGAATTTTCAAAGTGAAAAAAACTTGGGCTGCCCGCATATGATTCATCGCCCTGCATAATTCCCGCCCATTGATTACTGCTCATGGCACTGGTGCCGCTGTCAGTTAGTAAATCAATCAGCACATCATCTGCAGGAATATTGAAAGGATTGTAACTGGCTTTTTTAAGAATAATCATTCTTTCTTCTTTTGTGTTGAAATAAATTGGTTCAACCGATTTTATTTTGAAGGGTTCTATGATTGTTTTCATACATAATATTTTTGCCGGTCGTATTACCGGTTTTGATAAAAGAATAAAAATGAATTTGGGAAGAGTCGGGAAAGAAACTTCAGGAAGGCTTGCGGATAATATTTTTAAAAATATTCATAAAACCTGTACAAATGTAAAAGGTCTGTGTTTACTTGTACATGATTTTAATCAGTTTATTACCGGATTTTATAAAATGATAATTACCTCGACAGAGGTCAGTGGTGTATTAAACTGTTCTTTCATAATACGGCACTTCATCATGACTTACCGTTTCTTTCTGCTGCCAGTAAGCTAAAGTAACCACATGCTTATCGGGTGTATGAAGTAACCTGCCAAAGATGGCATTAATGGGATTGAAAGTATAATCGGTAACACCCACAGTAAATGTTTCAGGTGCTGGCGGTGGTGGAACAGGAACCACAACTTCACCTTCTTTTGGTGGAGGAGGTGGAGCGGCTTTTGGTGCGGGTGATGGAACGGCTACAACGGTATAACCATTAAACTCCAGTAGCGTCTTTAAAAATGTAACCCGTTCAGGTTTTACATTCTTTTCCACGATGCCACATTTAACGCCATCCAGTTCTTCAAATTCATGATTTTTATTAATAGCCATTTTAATAAAATTGTTAGTTCATTACAAATAAAGAATGAATATAATTATACGCTCCGCTAAATAATCCTGTTATTACAATTCCGGCTACACAAATAACCATTGCCAGTCTTGGATAAAAACCAGCCTGCACTTTTTCAATGGGATTATCATTGGTGTCCATAAACATTGCTTTGATAATTCTTAGGTAATAATAAAGCGATACCACCATGTTTAATGCTGCAATGGTGATGAGTAAATAATTTCCTTTGCTTGCGCCTGCCAGTAATAAAATAAATTTCCCAAAGAATCCTGCAGTTGGTGGAATACCTGCCAATGAAAACAATGCAATAGCCAATACCCAGCTTAATACAGGATTGGTTTTATAAAAACCTTTATAATCATCCACGTTTTCTCTTCCGGTTACAGCACTCACTATATTAATTACCCCAAAGGCTGCAAGGTTGGAAAAAACATAAATTAATACGAAATAAATTACTGAAGTACTTCCTTCTATTGACTGGCCGGTTATACCAATTAAAATAAAACCAACCTGTGCAATAGAGGAAAAGGCAAGGAAGCGTTTCATATTCTGCTGCCGTAAAGCAAAAAGATTTCCGATGATCATTGTAAGCACCGATAAAAGAAAAAGTACATTGTACCAGGTTGTTTGCAATGGTGTATATACACGGTATAAAAAAGACACCAGTACAAATAAAACTGCTCCTTTGGATATAACTGACAAATAAGAAGTAACAGCCACCGGTGAACCTTCGTATACATCTGCCGTCCATAAATGGAAAGGAACGGCCGATATTTTAAATCCGAAACCAGCTATGATTAATATAAGTGAAAAGGTATGCCAGGGTACATCCTGAATTCTTGTTGCTATTTCGGGGAAATTTAATGAACCTGTAGCGCCGTATAGCCACGAGATACCAAACAATAACAGCCCGGATGAAAAAGCGGAGGATATAATGAACTTCATTGCTGCTTCTGAAGAACGGCGTTTATCCAAATCAAAATTCGCCATGGCAGCTAAAGGAATTGTGGATAGTTCCAGTCCCAAATAAAACATCAAAATATTATTACTGGAAATCATCAGGAACATTCCGAATAAAGTAGAAAGCATCAGCATATAAAACTCTGGAGCATGCTGGTGTTGTTTGAGCCAGTTATAAGATTGAAGTGAAATAATCAATGTGCCAAGGCTAAGTGTATTTTTTTCAAATCTCAATAAATCATTGGTGACATACATGTCGCCAAATAATTTTCCGGTGGCACTAAAGAAAAACCCTGAAACTACATTTAATAAAAGCAATGCGTTTATTACAGTAAGTAAACTTTCATTTTTTATTTGAGTATTACTCAGCTTGATAAATAAAAGTATGAAGATGATTAAAGTAACCACCAGCTCCTGTTTCATTAGTATGAGAAAATCATTCAGCATAATTCATCTTCATTTTGCAATTACTATTTTGTCAATATTCTTCATTATAGAATCCGTTCCCGGGTTAATCAAATCGGTCAGCAAGAGCGGCGCAAGACCAATAGCTAAAATACCTGCCAGTAATAATACAGCTGCCAGTTTCTCATTCCATCGGGCATCACCTAATTTTAAATACTCATTATTTTTTATTGGTCCCATGATAGCCGAACCAACAGCTCTTAAAATGTAAACTGCTGTTACCACAATAGATGCACAGGCAATGATTGTGGCAATTCTGTAAAAAACATCAGCATTTTGCCAGGAACCCATGAATACCGTCATCTCAGCAACAAAACCACTCATTCCGGGTAAACCTAAAGAACATAAACCTGCTAATACAAATACGGTTGAGATGAATGGCATTACTTTAAGTAATCCGCTTAATTGCGCTACCGCTCGTGTATGTGTACGATCATATATCATTCCGATGGCAGCAAAGAAAAGGGCTGTCATTAAACCATGTGATACCATTTGCATGACTGCACCATTGATGGCAGTTTTCGTCAGCATTCCAATTCCCAATAAAACAAAGCCGCAGTGGCTTACGGAAGAATAAGCGTTGATATATTTTAAATCCGTCTGCATCATCGTAGCGAAGGCGCCATATAAAATAGCGATGCAGGCCAATATTATGATGTAGGTGGAATATTCATGTGCTGCTTGTGGCATTAAATAAGTCGCTACTCTCAAACAACCATAGCCTCCTAATTTCATAGATATTCCTGCAAGGAACATAGATGCTGCAGTTGGTGCAGATGAGTGACCATCAGGTACCCATGTATGAAAAGGAAATAGTGCCGTAAATATTCCAAAGCCTATAAAAATAAATGGGAAAAATATTTTTTGTATATACGGGGAGATATTGAGTTGAGAAATATATAACAAATCAAAACTTTGCCCGTGGTTAAAGTCGGCATAAAAGTATAAACCGGCTAATCCTACAAATACAAGAGCTGAGCCACCCATCAGCATCAAAGCTAATTTCATAGCGCTGTATTCTTTTTTACCGCTTCCCCATATCCCAATCAATAAGAATTTTGGAATCACTGCTACTTCGAGGAAGAAGAACAACGTAAATAAATCTAATGAAATAAAAAATCCATAAGCTCCCAAACTTAAAAACAATAAAAGGAAGAAAAATTC
>JBLMVP010000279.1:0-8779 GCA_050256755.1 Sphingobacteriales bacterium
TAATAACATCAGCAAAATAAGTTTGATGATTGCTTACAAAAAGCACATTGCGCTTGGGAAGATTTTCCAGGTTTTCAGTACCTGAAATTTTAATACGGTTGATTAATGCCAGACCAGGATAAGTTATGGAACCTACCACAGTATATACCATAGCTCTTACAAAACGAAAATATTTTAGTCTGTCAACAAATGAAGACATGGCAAAGTTGGTTTTGGTTGCAATCGGGATTCGAATATAAGGATTAGTTAATAAATCAAACTGTGATGTTTAATTTTTAAATATAAGTCAGAAGTATATTTGCAGCCATGAAATTAAATACCGTAATTTTTGATATGGATGGGTTGCTGATTGACAGTGAACCTTTCTGGGAAGAAGCAGGAAAAGAAACATTAGAAAAATTTAACGTATCACTATCTCCTGAGCAATACGCATCCTCCACCGGTTTACGGACAGAAGAATGGTTGCAGCATTGGTTTCATCATTTTAACCTTGATAAAAAACATATCGGGGAAGCAGAAAAAATAATTGTACAAAAAGCTATTGAAAAAATTGTTGCTTATGGTGAACCTATGCCTGGTGTAAAATATATTCTCGATTTTTTTAAAGAAAAGAATTTTAAAATCGGACTGGCTACTTCCTCTCCTCTTTCTTTAGCAAATCCCATAATAGATAAATTAAGTATCCGTCATTATTTGCAAACCATTACATCTGCTGAAGCATTGCCTTTTGGCAAACCACATCCGCAAGTGTTTATTAATTGCGCAGATGAATTAAATGCCACTCCCTTACAAAGCCTTGTTTTTGAAGATTCATTTAACGGGATGATTGCTGCCAAAGCAGCCAGAATGAAATGCGTGGTGATACCTGTTGCTCATCAGCAAAAAGAAACAAGATGGGATGCAGCAGACTTACAACTTAGTTCGCTGGAAGAATTTAATGATGATAAATTTAGTTCTTTTGCATAGAGAGGCTTAGGCTTCTTCATACAAATCAACCTGGCTTGCAAGAATCTCCCTGTATTTATTAAAGAGTTTTGTTTTGGAAATAAATCCAACAAATTTTCTTTCCTTATTCACTACCGGCAGGTACCAGCTCTGTGTGATGTCAAATTTTTCCATTACCGTATGCATATCCTGGTCCTCCCGCAAATAGGCAGCAGGTTTTTTCATTAAGGATCTTACTGAAACTTTATCGAATAATTCTGTTTGAAAAAGTTTTTGTTTAACATCATTCAATTCAATTATCCCGGCAAAACGTTCCTTCCCATCTACCACTGCAAAAATGTTTTTCTCACTTCGTTTGATTACTTCAACCAGGTCATTCAGTTTTTTATCAATAGCAATACTTTCATAATTATCCTGCAACATTGTTTCCAGGCTAATGGAAGTAAGGATATTTTTTTCTTTTTTGTGGGTGAAAATTTGCCCTTCCATGGCCAGCTTTTTTGTTTCCATCGAGAACGGCTCGTATGATTTTACAATAAAAAAAGAAATGGAGGAAACAATCATCAATGGAATAAATAATTCATAGCCATTTGTAATTTCTGCGATTAAAAAAATGGCCGTAAGCGGACAATACATTACTCCGCTTAAAACACCTGCCATCCCCACCAAACTAAAATTACCAATAGGGATTTTTATCCAGGGAATACTGTTTAATAATTTTGAAAAAAAGAAACCAAGATAAGACCCGGTAAATAATGATGGCGCAAAATTTCCACCATTCCCGCCACTACCTATTGTAATGCCTGCGGCTAAAGGCTTAAATAAAACAATTAAAGCGGCAAATGCAATGATGCCCCAGTTTTCGCCCAGCCTTGAAAGCAAGGTAGTGTTATCGGTAAACATATTGAAAGAGTCATTCGCTACTTTTTTTACGCTATCGTATCCTTCGCCAAATAATGGCGGCAGTACAAAATAAATAGCCATCAACAAAAGTCCACCTGTAATTGCCTTTACATAAACATTCAATTTCCAGCTATGCAATTTCTTATCTACACTTTTAAATACCCGGGCATAATAAAGTGAAATAAAGCCTGCCAGTATCCCTAAAGCAATATAATAGGGAACATTTCTGTAATCGAATGATTGTTTTAAAACAAAGTTGAACAAAGAAGCTTCCTGTAAAATAATTTTAGAACATAAAGCACCAACGACAGATGAAATAATAAGTGGTATAAAATAACTAACTACGGTTTCTACCAGCAATACTTCCACAGCAAAAATAACGCCTGCAATAGGAGCATTAAATGCTGCTGAGATACCAGCTGCCGCGCCACAGGCAATTAACAAAGTACGTTCCTGGTAATTTAAATCACTTATACGGGATAAATTAGAGCCCACGGCCGAACCAGTTGCAACCATCGGAGCTTCCAAACCAGCAGAGCCACCAAAGCCAACTGTTACCGAACTTGTAATAACATGGAGATATGTATGGTTCAATGGTATGAATGAAGATTTACGGGCAATAGCTTTTAACACCATTGCTATTCCTTTTTCAATCTGCCCACCAAAAAAATGACGGATAATAAACACAGCTATGAGAATACCAAAGGCAGGAAATAAAAGATAGGCAAATTTACTAATGGGTATTTTCACAATCCAATGCTGCAAATAATGAACAATGGTTTTAAGTAACACAGCTAATAAACCAGAAATCAATCCAGTTAAGGTAGCAATAACCATGATAAATTGCACCCTGCTAAGTTTAGTCCGCAGAAAATTTACAATGTATTGATAAAATGCTTTTATACTTTTCACTTTCAGAATTACATTAATAATAGAAATACCAATATACCTCCGGCAAAACCTATTAATGCCAGCCAGCTTATTTTTTTCAGGTACCATATAAAATTAATTTGTTCAATACCCATTACTGCTACCCCTGCGGCTGATCCAATAATAATGGCACTGCCGCCTGTACCTGTAGTTAATGCAAGGAATTCCCAAAAAGGATGATCAGTTGGGTAAGTTGACAAATCATACATTCCCTGTGAAGCAGCAACTAATGGCACATTGTCAACAACGGATGAAACTAAACCAAGGGCAGTTCCAATCAGGAAATCATTTTTTAGAGTATTGTTAAGTGCGGTTGCCATTTCTTTAAGTATTCCAAGTGATTGCAAAGCGGAAACAGCTAATAATATTCCAAGAAAAAAAAGAATGCTCGGGCTATCTACTTTTTGTAATGCAGTTGCTACTGTATATTTTTCCGCTAATTCCGGTTCTTTGCTTTTATGAATAATAGTAGTGATGACCCACATCAAACCCAGAGCCAGCAGCATACCCATAAAAGGAGGTAAATGAGTAAGCGTTTTAAATACGGGAACAAAAATTAAAAAACCTAAACCCGCTACCAATATAATTTTACCCTCCCTTTTTTCTTCAGGTGTTGAAGCAGAAGCAGGAACTGCAATAATATTTTTTCCCTTAAACCGGTAAGCAATAATTAAAGCCGGAAGAATACACACTATTATACTCGGAAGAAATAATTGCCTAATAATATTCAACGCAGAAATTTGTCCACCTATCCAAAGCATGGTGGTAGTAACATCTCCTAAAGGAGACCATGCTCCACCTGCATTGGCAGCAATAACAATCATTCCGCAAAACCAAAGTTTATCTTCTTTCTCTTTCAATAATTTTGAGGTTAGTGATGTCATTACAATAGCTGTTGTTAAATTATCTAACAACGCAGAAAGAAAAAAAGTAATGACTGTAATTATCAGTATCAGCTTGCTTTTGCTGGTAGTATTTATTTTTTGTGTGATGATATCGAAACCGTTGTGAGAATCTATCAGCTCAACAATAGTCATGGCACCTAACAAAAAGAAAAGTATAGAAGCAATATCACCAAGGTGATGCAGTAACTCCTCTGTTACGGTATGGGCTGATTCACTTTGAAGAATATAAATCGTCCAGCAAAGTACCCCGGTAATTAATGCTGAAGCTGCTTTATTTAATTTCAAAGGATGCTCTAAAGCAATAGCAATGTATCCCAGGACAAAAATGGCAACAATCAATGATGTAATCATTAGCTCTCCTGATTATAGAATTAATTACAAATATAGGCGATATTAAAAGTGACACTTTTATTACCGGTAAAGATTAATTGACAACAATGAAAATTTAAAGCAGCAAAAATGAAATATATTAATATCTATGTTATTAAAAACTATATTTATAAAACACGGTATCCACTTCCATCACCGGGAATTTAACAGGCAGCTCTTTTTTTTCAATCCTTACATAGTCATTCTTCTCATAAAAACGCTGAGCAGCTTTTAATACTTCAACGGTGCCAAGATAAATTTCATTGATATCTTTTTCTTTGCACCAATCATTTACTTTTTGCAATAACAAAGCAGCCACTGCCTTTTCTTTTCCGCGGTAATCTTTGTGTACAAACATTTTTCTGAGTGCAGTTTGTTTATTACCAATATCAATTAATGCAATTGTACCCACAACCTTATCTTCATCAAGGGCTATCCAGAAATTTTCTTTTTGTTGCTGGTAAAAAGAAGGAATGATTAATAAATCTTTTTGCTGCTCTATAGTTACAGGGATTCCAAACTCATTATTCTGGATATTTAAAATAAGATCAATAATCTGCTGCTGGTAAGGTTGGGTAAATACTTTTATCTCCATAAATAATTTTTTAACCGCAAAGAAAAAGAGGACACAAAGTTTACCAAAGGTTTATTATCGTTACAACCTTAAACCATTAAAACCCTAAAACTTTATTTAAACGCATTAAACCCGGTAACATCCATACCAGTAATGAGCAAATGAATATCATGAGTGCCTTCATAGGTAATCACACTTTCAAGATTCATCATATGGCGCATTACACTGTATTCACCGGTAATACCCATACCGCCCAGCATCTGCCTTGCATCACGGGTAATATTGGCCGCTATTTCGCAGGCATTGCGTTTGGCCATACTTACCTGTTGTGGCGTTACTTTACCCTCGTTCATCAATACACCCAAACGCCAGTTGAGTAATTGTGCTTTGGTAATTTCTGTTACCATTTCTGCCAGTTTCTTTTGCTGTAACTGGAAAGCACCAATCGGTTTATCAAACTGAATTCTTTCTTTGCTGTAACGAAGTGCCGTATCATAACAATCCATCGCTGCCCCAACCGCACCCCATGCAATACCGTATCTGGCTTTGGTTAAACAACTCAACGGACCTTTCAATCCTTTTACACCGGGTAATATATTTTCTTTGGGAACTTTTACATTATCAAAAACCAACTCGCCGGTTGCACTTGCACGCAAACTCCATTTTCCATGAGTAGTTGGTGTGCTAAATCCTTCCATTCCTCTTTCCACTATCAATCCCTGTATTTCACCATTATCATTTTTACCCCAAACAACTGCTACCTGTGCAAAAGGTGCATTGCTAATCCACATTTTGGCGCCATTCAAAATGACATGATCACCGGCATCCTTAAAATTAGTGAGCATACTCGATGGGTCGCTACCATGGTTGGGTTCAGTTAAACCAAAACAACCCAGCCATTCACCACTTGCCAGCCTGGGTAAATATTTTTTCTTTTGTGCCTCGCTGCCATAAGCGTAAATGGGAAACATCACCAATGAACCCTGCACAGAAGCAGTAGACCGAACCCCGCTATCCCCTCTTTCCAATTCCTGCATCATCAGCCCATAACTGATATAATCCAGTCCGCCACCACCATACTCAACTGGGACCGTGGGACCAAAACACCCCAATTCACCCAGCTGCTTTACTATCTGCTGGGGAAATTCAGCTCTTTGGGCATAATCTTCAATAATGGGGGAAATTTCTTTCTTTACATACCTCCTTACAGTTTCCCGTATAAGTTTGTGTTCCTCAGTGAATAATTCATCTACATTAAAGTAGTCAGGACTCTGGAAAAGGTCTGTTTTGGCGGCCATAAAACAATCGTTTTTTAGAGCCGCAAAGATAGCAAGAGCCCTTCTTTAGCCCTAAAATTTCTTATCCTGAAAAAATAATCGGAAATTATATGCAACATGCCACCTAAGTGGATGTCCTTAAATTGTAAACCGAATAAAACCAGAAGATTGGAGCTCACAGCGACTGTTTATTATGACGAATTGGTAGAAAGATGCAAGCAGGGAGATGCGGCCAGCTACCGGGAATTGTACAACAAGTATTCAAAAGCTATGTACAATACCAGTCTGCGCATCGTAAACAATACCGCTGAAGCAGAGGATGTGTTACAGGAAGCTTTTATAGATGCTTTTAAACATATCGGCAGTTTTGAAGGCAGGAGCAGTTTTGGGGCATGGTTAAAAAGAATTGTGGTGAATAAATCCATCAACAGTATTAAGAGAAAAAAGATAAATGTGATGGACATTGATAATGTGCAGGCAGATTTAAGTGATGATGAGCCAATCAATGAAGCGGATTTTGAATTTAAAGTGGATGAAGTAAAAAAAGCGATTTTGAGTTTACCGGCAGGATACAGAACAGTGCTGAGTTTATACCTGCTGGAAGATTACAGTCATGAAGAAGTGGCGACCACGCTGAATATTTCTCACAGCACCGCCAGAACACAATACATGAGAGCAAAACAAAAATTGTTACAACAGCTAAAACATCGGGTATCAATATGAATAACGAATTGGAAAGATTTGCACGAGAAAACAGGGAGGAGTTTGATTCGGCTGAAGTTCCCCCAGCTTTGTGGGAGAGAATTGAACAGCAAATAAGTCCCGCCAAAAAAAAATCACCCATAATCAAAATGGGTTGGATGAAGATGGCAGCTGCAGCAGCAGTGATAGCAGCCATTGGCCTTGGCACTTTTAAATTGATGAATAATAAAAATACCGGTGCAGAAGTAGTGACCAATAATACAGGAGTACAAAACAAGGATAATGATACGCCAACCACTAAAGAACCGGTAATTGCAAAACAGGAACCTGCTAATGAAAATACTAATGAACCACAAACTTCATTAGCAGAAAATGAAACCCCTAAAGAAAGTGAAATAAATAATCAAAATGATGCTGACCAGGAGTTATATCATTTTACCAAACTCATTCAAATTAAGCAAAAGCAATTGCTCAGTATAAAACACGACAGCCCGGAATTGTATGAACATTTTGTGGCAGATTACAACAAACTGGATGTGTCTTACAACGAATTAAAAGAAGAAATGAAGACGAATCCAAACAAGGAAGTACTACTTGAAAAAATGATTGGTAATCTGCAATTGCAAATTGATTTATTAAACCAGCAATTGAAAGTGGTGCGTCAATTAAATAAAATTAAAAAAGATAAAGCAAATGAAATCTCTAAAACTATGTAGCATTGGCCTTTTATTCCTGGCCCTGACAAATGCCCCAACCTTAGCAAAAGCCCACGAGGATGGTGAGTTTAAAGTTGAAAAGAAGAAAACCTATTCAAAATCTTATTCATTGTCCGGTAACGATAAAATTAAACTGGAAAACTCCTTTGGAGAAATGAAAATATCTACCTGGGATAAGAACGAAATAAAAGTAGATGTTTCCATTACGGTAAAGGCCAATACAGATGAAGCGGCCCAGAAATTACTTGATAATATTAAAATCCAGGATGGCAAAGAGGGAAATAGTGTTTATTTTAAGACTGATATCAATCATAACAAAAAGAATTGGAGTAACGATGATGGTGATGATGATAATGATGGTGATGATGATAACAAAAAAGGCAAAAACAAAAATTACAAAAACACCAGCATGGAAATTAACTATACTGTTTATATGCCTGCTCACAGTCCTTTAGAAGCTATCAACTCATTTGGACCAATGACAGTACCTGATTTAACCGGCGCCACGGAAATCAGCAGTAAATTTGGAAGCCTTACCTGTGGTAAACTCAGCAACAATAAAGAAGTTAATGTTGAATTTGGTAAAGCGAAAATCCAACATATATCTGGAGGTGAAGTGTCCATAAAATTTTCTAATGCTGAGATTAATAAACTCTCCGGTGATGTGGATGCTAAATTCGAATTCAGTAAAGGAACCACTATCAGCCTGGACAATTCTTTAAAAAGCCTGGACATACATAATTCCTACTCTACTGTTGAACTGGAATTAAGTAAAGATTTTTCTGGCGACTTTGATGTTAAAACAAGTTTTGGAAGCTTTAAGAACAATACAGATTTTAAAATAAGCGAAGAGAAAGACGATGATGACGACCGTGGTCCCAAATTCGACCATCGTTATTCAGGTAAATCAGGAAGTGGTGCAGCTAAAGTGAAAATTAAATCAAGTTTTGGCACTACCAAAATAAGTTAACAATTACAATCCTCATAAATAGCAGGGGTTCAGCAATAAGCCGAACCCCTTTTTATTTTATCCATCACAAAACTTCTTCTTTCATCCTTAAGCTGGTTTAAGGTTAAAAAACATATTTTATCTTAGAGCAAATTGCATACAATGAAAAAAAATATTCTGGTATTTACCGGTTTATTGGCTTTCTCCGTTTCTTATTCGCAGGCTGGGAAAACCATAAATAATTATACAGATACGGTGAAAATGAAAAACCAAATACGTAAATATTATTTTGTAATGTTACTGAAGGGTAATAATCGTTCACAGGATTCCCTTACTGCCGTCAAACTTCAGGAAGGACATATGGCCAATATTAGCCGTTTGTATTATGAAGGAAAGTTAAAAGTAGCCGGACCTTTTGGGGATGATGGAAATTGGAGAGGTATTTTTATTTTTGATTGTGCCACCGAAGAAGAAGTAAGAAAATTACTTGATACTGACCCCGCCATCAA
>JBLMVP010000280.1:0-3055 GCA_050256755.1 Sphingobacteriales bacterium
TACCAGTTGGTTCATCAGCAAAAACAATATCAGGATTATTTATAAGTGCCCTTGCCACTGCCACCCTTTGTTGTTCTCCGCCGGATAATTGTGCAGGCTTATTTTCTATACGGTCTATTAAACCAAGAATGGTTAATAATTCTTTTGCACGGTATTCCGTTTCTTTTTTCTTTTTACCGTTCAGCCAGGCAGGTATGCAAACATTTTCAAATGCTGTAAACTCCGGTAGCAGGTGATGAAACTGGAATACAAAACCAATATGCTTGTTACGGAAATTGGCCAGTTTTTTCCCGGTTAAACTGGTTAAGTTAACCTGGTTTAAAAATACTTCTCCCACATCTGGCGTATCCAAAGTACCAAGAATATGTAGTAAAGTACTTTTACCCGCACCGGATGAACCAACAATACTTACTATCTCCCCTTTTTTAATATCAAGAGATACACCCTTTAATACTTCCAGGGTACCATAACGCTTAACAATATTTTTAGCAACTAGCATGCAGCTAATAATTTATTTAAAAACTCCATTAGTATACAAACCTAAAGGTTTCAGGGCAAATAATTGTTTTAAGGCTGCCAAAACAGGCTTTAAATCGGCCCAAATCCGGGGTATAGAAAATGATTTGGTTATTTGGTTTTAACTGTTACATTTGCGGAAAAATTGGAAGGCAGGAAATGAGGAGAAATGAAATCAACATTAGAAAAATTAAACCCTATACAGCATGTTCTGGACATTAGAACTGGCCTCTTACCTTGAAGACGCACCCTGGCCGGCCACAAAAGACGAGCTGATTGATTATTCAATCCGCAGTGGTGCGCCTATTGAAGTAATTGAAAATTTACAGGAACTGGAAGATGAAGGCGGTGAGGTATATGAAGGTATTGATGATATCTGGCCCGATTATCCCAGCCAGGAAGATTTCTTCTTTAATGAAGACGAATATTAAAGTATCAAAACTAACTGCAAAGCTCCGTCTTAAGCGGGGCTTTTTTATTTTTGGTACCCGGCTTTATTCGTTTTACTCAACTGCATTGGCGTCGCACACTTATACGTCCTATTCGCTATTCAGCATTTATCGTATTTTGCATTTCATCAAAATTTAATCACGGAGAATCTGGCATGAAATATTACATCATAGCAGGCGAAGCATCAGGCGATTTACATGGCAGTAATTTAATTAAGGAATTAAAAAAACTGGATGCCAATGCTGTTATCCGTTGCTGGGGTGGAGATATGATGGAACAACAGGGCGGTCAATTAGTAAAACATTACCGTGACCTCGCTTTTATGGGCTTTGTAGAAGTAATTAAGAATCTCAAAACCATCTTTGATAACCTTAAGTTTTGTAAAGAAGATATTCTTTCGGTTAAACCGGATGCCGTTATTTTAATTGATTATCCCGGCTTTAATTTACGTATAGCTGAGTGGGCCAGGCAACAGGGCATAAAAGTCATTTATTATATCTCCCCGCAAGTATGGGCGTGGAAAGAAAACAGGGTGAAGAAGATGAAAGAATGTATTGATAAAATGATAGTCATCCTTCCATTTGAAAAAGAATATTACCGGGAAAAATGGGGCTGGGAAGTTGAATATGTTGGGCATCCGCTGGTGGAAGTAGTTGATAGTTATAAGCAGCAAGCAAAAAATCAGCAACCAACAACCAGCAGCCAACAACCAGGAACTATTGCTTTACTTCCCGGCAGCCGCAAACAGGAAATTTTAAAGAAATTACCCATTATGCTGGAAATATCGGGATCATTTCCTGAATATAATTTCATAGTAGCCAAAGCCCCGGGTGTGGAAGAAAGTTTTTATGATGAGTTACTAAAATCATTTCCCAATGTTTCTTATGTAAGTGGTAAAACCTACGATCTTCTGATGCAATCAAAAGCAGCATTAGTAACAAGCGGAACAGCAACATTGGAAACAGCATTGTTTGGCGTACCGGAAGTGGTTTGTTACAAAGGGAACCCCGTTTCTTACCAGATAGCAAAGCGTTTGATAAAGATTAAATACATTTCTTTAGTAAACCTGATAATGGATAAAGAAGTGGTAAAAGAATTAATCCAAAATGATTTAACTCCCGCTAATCTCCAAAAAGA
Source organism: Sphingobacteriales bacterium (assembly GCA_050256755.1). Taxonomy (GTDB): domain Bacteria; phylum Bacteroidota; class Bacteroidia; order Chitinophagales; family Chitinophagaceae; genus AWTP1-9. The sequence continues at coordinate 2,104 of JBLMVP010000280.1, forward strand.
ATTAAACGAAATACTCCGCAATCCTGAAAGAATTGCAACACTTAAAGAGGATTACAAACAACTCAAAAATAAACTCAGCCAGGGTGGTAATGCTTCTGTTAAAGCAGCCAATTCAATCTGCCAGTTTTTAGCAGTATAATCTTAATGCCCTCTTAAAAGTTTCACCAGCAAAATAATCATCGCCAGTAAAAACAAAAAAATTGAAATACGGTTAATGCCGTGCATATATTTTACCCATTGTGTATTGGGTGCATTGGGATCCTTTTTCTTTATATATAGGTATTCGGCAATTTGACGGAATATGCCCATAATTGGTTTCTTGAGTTAAAGATAATTGTATATAACAGCAGACCGGAAAAATTGTTTTGGCATAAAATTAGACCATCATTCAGTAAAGTCAGGCCCCTGATGAAAATCACAAAACTCCGTTACATGAATCAGTAAAAAGGTATAAAACAAAAGATAGCTTTGTTTTACTAAAACTTTCATCATGAAAAAAGTAATCATTGCCTTCGACGGAAAACATTTTTCCAAAGGCGCTTTTGGCATAGCTGAATATTTCAACGAACACCAGCCTATTTTATTAACGGGCATTTTCCTAAGTGCTGTAGATTACAGGGATATAATTGGCGTGGGTGCTGTGGGTATTGGCGGCCCTGTTTATATGCCCCCTCTTGAAAAAGGTGATGAGGAAGCGATAAAAGAAAATATTGAGCATTTTGAAGCTCTGTGCCAGAAAAATGGCATTGATTACCGGATTCATAAAGATGATGAATTGTTTGCACTGGAAGAATTGATAACCGAAACAAGGTTTGCTGATTTACTTATTATAAGCGGAGAAAGTTTTTACAGCAATGTAGGAGAAAAACAGCCCAACGATTATATGCAAAGGGTTTTGCATAAAAGCGAGTTCCCCGTTATTGTTGTACCGGAAGAATACAAAACCCCTGAT
>JBLMVP010000281.1:0-5602 GCA_050256755.1 Sphingobacteriales bacterium
TTCATAAAGAACTGGCACTAATAGGTGAAGAAACAGGGGAAGGTACCGAAATACAATCCATCACTCTTTTCAAACTGATGAAAACTTTTGAAAGAGTAATGAAACGTATGCAGGATCGTAACAACAAACCTGTGCATACAGTAGTTAGATATAACTACACTATGGAAGGAAGCAGAGATTATATGCTTGATGTAGTGCGAAAAGAAAAAACAATGGTTTTTGAAAAAATATTCGATATATGTGGGGACAGAATACATGCCATATTTCTTTTTCTTTCCCTTCTCGAATTATCACAGCAAAGGTTTATGACCATACTTACCGGTGAAGGAAGAAATAATTTTATTGTAGAATGGAATGAAAACAGGGAAGAAGAGGTGGTGGCGGAACTGGCATAATAAAAAGTTTTATCTATAAAAAAGCCCGTCAAATGACGGGCTTTTTATTATTTAAAATATCTTATACTAAGCAGCTGAGTTTTTCTTTTTTGAATCTTCTCTGAGCATTTCCACTCTTTTACGTTCGTCTTCTAATTGATCAATTTTCTTACGGAGTTCGCTATTTTCCTGTTGAGCACTTAAAAGGTGCTCATTAAACATTTGTAACTCACCACCCATTTCCTTTACATTTTTCCTCAGTTTATTAATTGTGTATTGACGAAAAAATAATGAGATAGCAAACGGAAAAAATGCTACAAAAAAAACTTCTATTACCGATAGAGAGAATACCATATTATATTCTATTAAAATAAAGTGAAACATAAAATATTTTTAGGGTACATAATATTTATTTTCTGCTTCAAAATTGAAACGCATTAAACACAAAAATACCATAAAATCGCAAAAAAACTACTTTATTTTGCCCAAAACAATATCCCTTACTGATGATAATGGAATCCTCTCCTGCGCCATTGTATCCCTGTCCCTGATGGTAACCGTATTATCTTCTTTAGTTTGATGGTCAATCGTTACACAGAAAGGTGTACCCAATGCATCCATACGGCGGTAACGTTTGCCAATTGTATCTTTTTCTTCATAAAAACAATAAAAATCATCCCTGCATTCTTTCATTAACTCACGGGCAATTTCAGGTAACCCATCTTTTTTCAATAATGGAAGAACGGCCAACTTTATTGGGGCAATTTTAGGTGGAATATGCAGCACCACCCTGCTGTCTTCCTTTCCATCATCTTTTGTCCATTTTTCTTCAGCATAGGCATTGCACAGTATTAAAAGAAACATTCTGTCTAACCCAATTGAAGTTTCTATCACGTAAGGCACATAATTCTGGTTAAGCTCGTTATCAAAATACTGCATTTTTTTGCCGCTGTATTTTTGATGATTGCCCAAATCAAAATCAGTCCGGCTATGAATACCTTCCACTTCTTTCCAGCCAATAGGAAATTCATATTCTATATCTACAGCACCATCTGCATAATGTGCCAGTTTAATATGGTCATGAAAGCGGTATTTATCTGCACTTGTTCCAAGACTTGTATGCCATTTCAATCTTTCCGCTTTCCAGTATTCATACCATTCTTTTTGTGTGCCGGGGCGAATAAAAAACTGCATTTCCATTTGCTCAAATTCCCGCATCCGAAAAATAAACTGCCTCGCCACAATTTCGTTCCTGAAAGCCTTACCCACCTGTGCAATACCAAAAGGTATTTTCATACGGGCAGATTTCTGAACATTGAGGAAATTAACGAATATTCCCTGTGCTGTTTCGGGCCGCAGGTACACTTTATTATTTTCATCATCAGCTGAAACTGTGGAACCAAATTCTGTAGAAAACATCAAATTAAACTGGCGTACTTCTGTCCAGTTACAAGTATCGCTAACGGAACATTTAATGTTATTATCTTCAATCAATTGTTTCAATCCAACAAAATCTTCTTTTGCCAGCAACATATCCATGGAAGCCAGTAAAGCATCAGCTTCGGCAATTTTACCTTCTTCTTTTAATTTATCAGCCTGCCCTTCTATCAGATGGTCAACACGGTAACGTTTTTTGCTATCCTTGTTATCAATCATCGGGTCGCTGAAATTATCTATGTGACCAGAAGCCTTCCATGTAGTAGGGTGCATAAAAATAGCAGCATCAATCCCTACAATATTATCATGCATGCGGGTCATTTCATTCCACCAGTAATCACGGATGTTTCTTTTCAATTCTACACCCCATGGACCATAATCATACACAGCACTTAATCCGTCATAAATTTCACTGGAAGGAAATACAAATCCATACTCTTTTGCATGGGAGATAATAGACTGGAAAATATTATTTTCTGGTGTTGCCATAATGGCGGCAAAAATAAGCCAAAACTTAAAAGAGAAGAGGAAAACTTAAAGCCTATTTCAGCTTATCATTTTGTTGATGCCTTGTGGCATCTCTCAAATTTTTCTTCTCAAAATTCTTCTGCAATGCATCTGTTAAATCAACTCCGGTTTGATTGGCAAGACAAATAAGTACCCATAACACATCAGCCATTTCATCAGCCATATTTTTTTCTTTATCGCTTTCCTTAGACGATTGGTCACCATATTTACGGGCCATAATTCTTGCCAGTTCTCCCACTTCTTCTGTAAGGATAGCCATATTAGTCAGCTCGGAAAAATAACGGACACCCACTGTCCTTATCCATCTGTCAACATCTTCCTGGGCTTGCTTTAAAGTTATTTCCATAAAATTTTATTTTCAAATCAGCAAATTGTCAAATTATTCTTTATTTTTTGAGTCAATAATTATCGTCACCGGTCCGTCATTCAGCAACTGCACTTTCATATCTGCACCAAAAATTCCTGTTTCTATTTTTTTGCCCAATTCTTTTTGTAGTTGTAAAATCATCTTTTCGTACATCGGTATGGCAAAGTCGGGTTTGCTGGCCTTAATATAAGAAGGTCTGTTACCCTTTTTGGTAGCAGCATGCAAAGTAAACTGGCTAATTAACAATATTTCGCCGTCAATATCTTTTACTGACAAATTCATTACTCCATTCTCATCATCAAAAATGCGCAGGTTGACAATTTTGTTACTAAGCCAGGCAATATCTTCCTCAGTATCTGCATCTTCAATTCCCAAAAGCACTAATAAGCCTTTATTAATAGCACCGCAAACTTCTTTATTAACTGTAACTGACGATTGTGCCACCCTTTGAATAACTATCTTCATACCGGGATAAATTTTTAAAAATCTAAATATATTATCTTAATTAGTTCTTTATTGATTATTCTCATCATAAATTATGACAATTATCTTTTAGGAAATTTCCGCTATATCCTTAAATTTATCAAATCAAATAATACTATGGGTTCAGTTTCTCTGATTATTCTTACACTTGCTGCTGTTACTTTTTCCGGCATAGCTATACTTATTGCCAAAGTTGTTTTAAAAGCAACCACTAATAAACAAAAAGGTGAAGCATACGAGTGCGGTATTCCTACTATTGGCCCCAGCTGGATACAATTTAATGTAGGCTATTATCTTTTTGCCCTGATATTTTTGATTTTTGATGTGGAATTGATTTTTTTATATCCCTGGGCTGTAGTAGTAAAAAAACTGGGATGGCCTGCTTTAATAGAAATCGTAATTTTCTTCTTTATATTGTTTATGGGTTTTTTATATGCACATAAAAAAGGGGCATTAAAATGGATATAAAATTAACAGTAACCGGCTAAAAAATGATACAACAACAAAATACGGGCACGGATTTCCCAGGACAGGTTCATGATTTACCCGGGGGAGGCATTGTATTGAGTAAACTGGATGATATTATTAACTGGGCCCGTTCCAACTCGCTTTGGCCATTAACCTTTGCCACCAGTTGCTGCGGTATTGAAATGATGGCAACTGCCTCTGCCAAATATGATTTTTCAAGATTTGGTTTTGAAGTGGCAAGAGCAACTCCAAGACAAGCCGATGTTATTATTATTGCAGGAACTATTGTTAATAAAATGGCGCCTGTTTTAAAAAGATTGTACGACCAGATGGCTGACCCTAAATATGTTATTGCCATGGGCGCCTGTGCCATCAGTGGCGGGCCTTTCTTTTACAATACCTATTCCGTGGTAAAAGGAGCAGACCATGTGATACCAGTTGATGTATATGTAGCTGGCTGTCCACCAAGACCGGAAGCATTATTACATGCATTAATATCATTACAGAAGAAAATAAAAATGGGAATGACAAGAGAACAAATAAAACAGGAAACCCTCAATCCCTAAAGGAATTAATAAAGAATAACTAACCGGATAAAGATTAAATGACGACTGAAGATTTAAAAATTAAAATTACGGAACTGTATCCTTCAGCTGCCTTCGAAGAAGGAGGGGAATGGCTTAATATAAACATTGAATCAAAAGATTGGTTGTCTTTTGCAGAACAATTGCGCAATAACGACTCATTATATTTCAATTATCTTTTTTGTCTTACCTGTATTGACTGGAAAACTCACCTTACCATGGTGTATCATCTCAGTTCAACCAAGTTTCGCCACAATATTGTTGTAAAGTCAAAGCTTGACAGGAATAAGCCGGAAATTGAAACAGTCAGCCATATATGGAGAACTGCCGAATTTCATGAAAGAGAAGTATATGAAATGTTTGGTGTGAATTTCCTTAATCATCCCGATTTACGTTTATTGATTTTACCGGATGGATGGGAAGGAAAATTCCCCATGAGAAAAGATTTTGAAGACCCAATTAATATGATCAAACTCTGATATGTTTGAAGAAGTAGGCACAACAACAGAAGGTGATTTAATCATTAATGTAGGACCACAGCATCCTGCCACTCACGGCGTGTTGCACCTGGTGATTACATTAAACGGTGAGACCATTAAAAATATAGAACCTCACCTTGGTTATATTCACCGCTCTATTGAAAAAATGTGTGAGAGTTTAACTTATCGTCAATTCATTTATGTTACCAGCCGAATGGACTATCTCTCTGCACATATCAATAACCATGCATGTGCTATGTGTGTTGAAAAAGGAATGCAGATTGAAATTCCACCAAGAGCACAGGTAATAAGAGTATTGATGGATGAACTCACAAGAATTGCCTCCCATGAATTATGGTGGGGAGCTATGGCAATGGATGTTGGTGCATTTACACCTTTCTTCCATGCTTTCCGTGAAAGAGAAACTATCAACGATATAATGGAAGAAACCTGCGGGGCAAGATTAACCATGAACTATATGGTGCCAGGTGGTGTGATGCATGATATTCATCCAAACTTTCAAAAACGTACAAAAGATTTCATCCAATTATATAAAAGAAAAATTCACGAATATGATGAACTGGTAACGGGCAATATTATATTCCAGAACAGGATGAAAGGTGTAGGTTATTTGTCACCTGAAGATGCAATATCTTACGGATGTACAGGCCCAACAGCAAGAGGTAGTGGTGTTAGCTGCGATATTAGAAAGTTATATCCTTATGAAGTGTATGATAAAGTGGAGTTTGATGAAATACTGGAAACAGCAGGCGATTCTTTTGCAAGATATCTGGTGAGGTTAAGAGAAATGAATCAATCTATAAGAGTAATAGAACAACTGATTGATAATATACCCGAAGGTGATTTCCAGGCTAAAACAAA
>JBLMVP010000282.1:0-6080 GCA_050256755.1 Sphingobacteriales bacterium
TGGTTTCCAGTTCATTTACGCTGGGGTCTTCCCCAAAAACATCATCACCCAATGGAGCTTTAAACATACTTTCAAGCATTGCCGGGGAGGGCTTCGTAACAGTATCTGAGCGGTAATCAATTATCATTTTCCAAATATAATATATACCACTCCTAAAATTTATTAGATTTTTTTTGATTTTTTTTTAACCGGAAAAACTAACCGTGCAGATCCAGTGGCATTAAGGGTTACATAGATTTTAAAGTATATTTTTTTAAGGCTGGTATGGATGAGTTTATGCCCAAAACAGTTAAGTTATCCACAAAGGGCTATGAGATGCAAAATCTGCGTTGTAAATTTGCAAATGTTCAGAGACATTTTAACCAAAGTTTTGTAACATTTGGTAAACCTTCTCTGTCTATTGTACGTTTTTACACTGTAACATTTTATACACATTATGAGGCAACTCAAAATTGCTACACAGATTACCAACCGCGATTCGCAAGCGGTTGAGAAGTACTTGCAGGAAATATCGAAGATTTCGATGATTACCCCGGAGGAAGAGACAGTTTTAGCGCAACGAATCAAAATGGGCGACCAGAGAGCTTTAGATAAGCTCGTTCAGGCCAACTTACGTTTCGTAGTATCCGTTGCCAAACAGTATCAACACCAGGGTTTATCCTTAAGTGACTTAATTAATGAGGGAAATCTCGGCTTAATTAAAGCAGCACAACGCTTTGATGAAACAAAAGGTTTCAAATTTATTTCTTACGCAGTATGGTGGATTCGCCAGTCCATCTTACAGGCGTTGGCAGAGCAGGGCAGATTAGTCCGCCTGCCTCAAAACAAAATTGGCACCTACAACAAGGCTAATAAAGCTTATATGGCTTTTGAACAGGAACATGAAAGAGAGCCATCAACAGAAGAATTAGCCGAAATACTCGAAATGAGTGAAACCGAAATCAACAACATCTTCCAAAGCAACACACGTCACAGCTCATTGGATGCCCCGGTTCACGAGGCTGAAGATGTAGCCATGGGTGACTTACTGGAAGGTGGTGATGATACTGACGACGATGTTATGAAAGATTCCCTGAGGAATGAAATCCGCCGTGTGCTGAAATCATTAAGCCCAAGGGAAGCAGAGATCGTTAATGCGTACTTTGGTTTAGATGGCGAAAATGGTGTAACCATTGAACAAATTGGCCAAAAATATGATTTGACCAAAGAACGTATCCGTCAGATAAAGGAAAGGGCAATTAAGCGTTTGCAGAAAGCCCGCTACAGTAATGCTTTAAAAGCATACCTGGGTTAAGTAAGTGAAGACATTATATGGGTTAGTGATAATCCCGCCGATAGTGGCGGGATTTTTTTATAGAAAGGCTGCCCGTATAATTATCCCGCTTTTTGTTTATCGCGAAATACATTTCTAGTTTGAAAGCTTTTTAGCAGAATTTATTCTAAAGAATAATCCGCCAGAAATTGCGGAGTGGCGGGTTTTATCATAATAAGATGCTGACTTACCTGCTTTAATAAATCCATACAGGTATCAAACATAAGCTCCCGGGCCACTTTCACCAAAAAGATAACCCGCCCCTATACCTGCACCAAAATCCGTTTTATTTAAATCTTCCTTGCTGGTGCTGGTGACCCTGTCGCTGGAGGCTATATACTTAAAATAAGAGTCCCGGCTTTCCCGGGTGGTATCTTTATATGTTGCCAGTGTGCAGTAATTATTCACGAGCTTTAATAACAAAACAAATTTCCCGGACAATTAGCTTCGCTGATTGGCATACAATACAAACCAAAATGAATAGAATAATCTTTTTCATACATACTGCGGTTTATGGTTAAAAAATTTTTTACCAGGTGCATTAAAGGGCCGGTGCGAAGAGTAAGATCGGTGAGCGGAATAATTTAGCAGATAGATGTCATATAAAAATAATAGAACATATTTGTGGGCGTAAGTATTTTTTAAGTATAACTGAACTCCTTTTTAACTTATTTGTTTTTCATTCATCAGCTAATTTTGCAATCATTATGAAAAGATTGGCAGCGATAATTTTTTCTGTATTTATATTCAGTTCCTGTGAGAAAGGAATAAGTTTCAATCCTGGTAAAACAACAGATAAACTGGTAGTAGAAGCCAGTATTGAAACCGATGAATTTCCTGTAGTAACACTAACTAAAAGTTTTAATTACTTTTCATCTGTTACCCCGGAAGAGTTAAGTAAATCCTTTGTTAGAAATGCAGATGTCTGGATGAGCGATGGTTCTAAAACTCATAAACTAATTGAGTATACAATTATGGTAAACAATACAAATCTTTACTATTACTCAATTAATCCTTCAGATCCCCTCACTCTTTTTTTAGGAACAGAAGGTAAAAATTATTCCTTAAGAATTATTACTGACGGCAAAGAATATACGGCTTCCACAACTATTCCGGTACTAACCAAAAAAGTTGACAGTCTTTGGTGGGCGCCTGCTCCTCAAAATCCGGATACGGAAAAAGTTGTTTTAAAAGGAAGAGTAACGGATCCTCCTCAGTATGGTAATTATATCCGCTATTTTACCAAAGTAGGGCAGGGACGTTTTTTGCCTGGCGAAAATTCTGTTTTTGATGACCAGGTGGTAAACGGCACCACCTATAAGGTGGATATAGATAAAGGGGTAGATAGAAATGCAAATACACCAGATAAAGACAAAGGGTTTTTTGAAAGAGGAGATACGGTAACATTAAAATTCTGCAATATTGATAAAGTAACTTATGATTTCTGGCGAACGATGGAATTTAACTACAGCAGCATGGGTAATCCTTTTTCCTCTCCCAATAAAGTGCTGGGTAATATTAGTAATGGGGCATTAGGATATTTTGGTGGATATGCCACCCAGTTTAAATCACTCATCATACCTAAATAGCGGTTATCCACATACTGTGTGAAGCATGTATTTTACATGACATCGTATTTGCCTCTTATCCTTTATTTTTGAAGATTAAAAAACAATAGAATGGCAGAAAGTACAATTGAAAAGGTACATTGTTTAATTATTGGTTCGGGTCCTGCGGGATATACAGCGGCGATTTATGCGGCGAGGGCTAATATGAAACCAGTTTTATACCAGGGGATTCAGCCGGGGGGACAATTAACGATTACTACAGAAGTTGAGAATTATCCAGGCTATCCTGATGGTGTACAGGGACCTGAAATGATGGTCCATTTTGAAAAGCAGGCAGCAAGAATGGGTGCGGATATCCGTTTTGGTTTGGCTACTAAAGTTGATTTTTCCAAACAACCCTACAGGGTAGAAATCGATGAGGAAAAATGGATAGAAGCAGATACAGTAATTATTTCAACAGGTGCATCAGCAAAATGGCTTGGTTTGGAAAGTGAACAAAAACTTAACGGGTATGGGGTAAGTGCCTGCGCAGTTTGTGATGGATTTTTCTTTCGTGGAAAAGAAGTAGCAATTGTTGGAGCCGGTGATACCGCTGCAGAAGAAGCACTGTATCTTTCCAAACTTTGTTCAACTGTACATATGTTTATCCGCAGAGATCAGATGAGGGCCTCTAAAGTAATGCAGGATAGAGTTCAGAAAACTCCCAATATCAAAATATACTGGAATACGGATACAGAAGAGATAATAGGAGAAAATAAAACGGAAGCAGTTCGTATAAAAAATAATAAAACCGGTGAAGTACAAACCATTCCCATCAGCGGGTTCTTTGTAGCTATTGGTCATCAGCCCAACTCAGATATTTTTAAAGGATGGATTGATATGGATGAAGCAGGATACATTAAAACAACACCGGGTTCATCTAAAACAAATATTGAAGGGGTATTTGCGGCAGGGGATGTTCAGGATAAAATATACCGCCAGGCTGTTACTGCTGCCGGAAGCGGTTGTATGGCTGCTTTGGATGCCGAACGTTATCTTTCTGCCAGGGGAATGGTATAAAATATAAATGCAGCCAAAACGTTTTAATAAACGTCAATACTATTGTCAGCTTGGTAAAAATCAGTTTACATAACCTGTTGTTCTTTGCTTTTCATGGAGTGCATGAGGAAGAAAAGATTTTGGGCGGCAATTATGAAGTAAATGCAGATTTATTTTATAATGAAACATCAGCCATTATCAGCAGGTTAAATGATACCATTGACTATTCACATGTTTATGGAATAATTAAACAAAGAATGATGAAGTCAACCCCGCTGCTCGAAACCATTGCGATGGAACTGGCGGCAGAATTAAAACAGGTATTTCCTGTAACAAACGAAATTAGTATACGTATAAAGAAAGTTAATCCGCCAATAGCCGCTTTTATGGGCAACGTTGAAATTTGCTACACCAAAAAATATATTTAAACGCTTACCATGAAAACATATACTACACTTTTATTCTTCCTGGTATATTCCTGTGCTGTACAGTCACAAACAGTGGCTGAATTATTTACCAAAGCCGATCAGTTTGAAAAACAATTAAAAGAAGAAGATGCCTACAGCACCTATAAAGAAATTATAAAGACAGAACCGCGTAATGTAAAGGCATTAACCATGTGCAGCGAACTGGCAAGCCGTATTGGCAAAAGACAGGATGACAAGGCAAAGAGCATGGATTTTTATAATGCAGCCAAAATTTATGCACAAAGAGCGTTGGGTGCCGACAGTACTAGTCCTGATGCTAATTGTGCCATGGCTATTGCTATGGGCCGGATGTCAATGGTGTCAAGCGGTAAAGAAAAAGTAATGAATGTACGGGAGATTAAACGTTATGCTGACATAGCGTTAAAGTATGATCCACGGAGTTTTAAAGCCTGGCATATATTGGGGAAATGGAATTATGAGGTAAGTAATTTGAACGGACTGGAAAAAGCGTTTATTAAATTATTATATGGAGGCATGCCTTCCGCTTCAATTGATGATGCCATTAAATACTATGAAAAATCAAAATCTATTGAACCCACATTTATTCTAAATCTTTTTGAACTGGCTAAAACCTATCATAAAAATGGGCAGGATGATAAAGCCATTGAAAATATCAATAAACTGCTCAGGCTCCCCAACAGAACAGCTGAAGATCCCTGGTATAAATCGGAATCAAAGAAATTGCTGGCAGATTTGCAGTAGTTCCTCCATTACCCCCCGGATTCTTGCTAAATACCTATTTCTGCAATGAGGTTTTAAAAAAAAGTAAGTGTAAAGCCTTAGTGTTTTGGCATAATATGCTAAATTGTATTAACATAATAACCAAAACCAACCCCTTATCATGCAGAAACCAATTGCTCTTCTGGCTGTTATTACCATTCTTTTGATAAACCTCAGTGGTTTACAGGCACAGGTAAAAATATATGGCGCTGTAAAAGATGCTGAAGGCAAACCTGTTTCAGGTGTCAATGTATTGCTTTTAAATCATACAGATTCTTCTTTGATTAAGGGAACAATTTCACTTTCAGCAGGCAACTTTAGTTTCGATAATGTAAATCCCGGAAAATACCTGCTCGGTTTTTCTTTTGCCGGGTATAAGCAGGTATATACTGCCACAGCTGATTTAAATCAAAATGATTTTAATGCAGGACATATAAAACTTCACCGGGAGGAAAAAGAATTGGCTGCTGTAACGGTTACAGCACGTAAACCTTTGTTTGAACAAAAGATTGACCGTATGGTCATCAATGTAAAAAACAGCATTACTTCTGCAGGTGGTACAGCGCTGGAAGTATTGGAAAAATCACCGGGTGTTATAGTCAATCATCAAAGCAATTCCATATCACTTAGCGGTAAAGAAGGGGTAGTGGTAATGATTAACGGAAAGATTACCCGAATGCCTGTGGATGCAGTGGTACAAATGCTCAGCGGTATGAATGCTTCCAATATTGAACGCATTGAATTAATTACTACCCCACCGGCTAACTTTGACGCAGAGGGTAATGCAGGCTTTATTAATATTGTTTTAATAACAAATCCCGATAACGGGTTCAATGGATCTTATTCTTTAACCGCGGGTTATGGTCATGGCTATGTTCCTGCTGGGGCTGTTAATTTTAATTACCGTAAAAATAAAATCAATTTATTTGGCGATTACTCTTTTACCTGGAGAAA
>JBLMVP010000283.1:0-3895 GCA_050256755.1 Sphingobacteriales bacterium
TCCTGCATACAAAGATATTAAAGCATACAGCATCGGTTTCTTTTCAAATAACCCTGATACAACACAAGAGCCGGCTTTTAGTTACGGGAATTATGCAACGAACCTTGTTTGGCATGAAGGCAGCCATATTTATTTAGAAGATTTGTTTAGGAAGTACAAAGTGCAGATTGATGCTTTGGAATATTTATATAACAAAGATGACCAGGGAATGAAATCGCAAAACATAAGCAATTGGACTTACTGTATAAATGAAAATGTTGTTAGAGGAATTGTGATTGCACTTTTTAAAGAGTATAAAGGCGAACGGGCATGGAAAAAACAAAATGCCCAGGAAATTATAAACGACTTCATTTATGCAGAGGAAATCAGCGACATGATTTTCAATGAGTATATCAACGGCATAAAGTACAAAAACTTCAACGAGTTTTTCCCTGTTTTACTGAACCAAATAAGAAAAAATCATCCACTTAAATGACTCAGGCCTTATCTGCATATAACATGAACTGTGTAAAAAAACAAATAAATTTTATCGCTTTTACGGTTTTGCTGAGCAATAACCTGGTTGCTATATGCTGTTATTTTTTACCTTCAACAATATATTTTCATCCCGATAGCTATCGGGAGGTTATTTGTACCGCGTTGGAAATTCAATGAGTACCTGCACAGCAGCAAGCCTGGAACATTGGTGGCAAGCGGCAGCCAGTTGCATTAATACGACAATAAATTAAAATGAAACCTTTATTAATTATTCTTGATGATTGGGAAGGGCTCATCCGGGCATCTGCCTGTTGGAACCAGGTAAAAGAATTGGTAGAAATCAAATTTCTAAAAGAACCTATCGGCAGTGCCAACGATGCCGAAATAGAAGAAGCACAGTTTTTAATGACTTTAAGAGAACGGACAACTTTAGACGAACAGGTATTTAAAAGAATGCCTAATTTAAAGTTAGTGCTTCAAACAGGCGGACACGCCTACCATATTGATACATCCGCTGCACAAAAACAAAACATTGTTATTGCTTTAGGCAGAAGGGTTAAAGCTCCTTTAGTTTCAGTACCCGAATTAACTTTTGCATTTGCACTTTGTCTTATGCACAAGGTACAGCAGGGAAATAATACCATGCATAACGGACAGTGGCAACTGTTTACAGGACGCACTTTATCGAAACGGAGATTGGGGATTCTTGGTTTAGGAAGGCACGGTTCGCGTGTTGCACAAATTGCAAGTACCGCTTTTAATATGGAGGTCGTCGCCTGGGACAGGGCAGCAAATAATTACGATACGGGTAACAGCATTAAAAGACTGCCATTAGACGAACTCCTGGGAACGAGTGATGTGGTGAGCATTCATCTACGGCTTTCAAAAGAATCCACCGGTTTGATGAATAAAGAAAGATTAGAAAAAATGAAAGCAGGCGCAATATTAATTAATACATCCCGTGGAGCTATTATTGACGAAAATGCTTTAGTGGATGTGCTGACAAAAGGAACGTTGGCTGGTGCCGGGCTTGATGTGTTTGCCCAGGAACCGTTAGCGATAGATTCGCCATTGCGAAAGCTTAACAATGTTATCTTAACTCCTCATATAGGCTGGACAGTAGAAGAGGTTTTTGAAGAGTTTGCTCAAATAGCCTGTACGCAACTTATTGAATACTTAAATGGGACACTTGCAAAATCTGAATTATTATCAAACTAAAAACCTGCTGTTAACTCCAACGTAAACGGCAATTGCCAAAAACATCCTCAACTATTCAACGGTTGATTCAACTTTTTTACCCATTTACTTTTCTTATGAAGTATTTTAGGATTGTTCTGCAGATGTTTGAAACCCCATTCCCTTAATGAGGCAAGTACCGGCACCAGTGTGCTGCCATATGCAGTTAATGAATATTCCACCCGTGGCGGTGCTTCCTTAAAAGCTGTTCTTACAATGATATTATCTTCTTCCAGTTCTTTTAACTGCTCGGTTAACACTTTGCTGGATATATCCGGTAACAATTCCAAATAATCCCTAAAGCGCTGGCTTTTTTCCCGGGTACACCATACGATCATTGGTTTCCAATGTCCATCCATCACACACAAATAGGATGATACCGGGCAACGAACGGGATATTTCTTCATAAAAGTAATTTATATTTTTTTGTTAGTTTCAAATCGAAAGTATTAGATTTGCAATACTTTCAAATTTAAAGTAAAGCTATGAAAAAAGGCATTCAAACCGAAATGTTCGAAGAACTGGAATCAAAAGAAATATTTGAATTCGCAAAGGCCTGTGCCTACCATTACCAGGAAACGGTATCAGAAAGAAATGTTTATCCTACTGAGGAAGCTTTGAACGACCTGCAACACTTTGCAGAAGAGCTACCATCCTCCCCTACTCCTGCGAAAGCTGTTATTGAGTTATTGAATAGATATGGTTCACCTGCAACGGTTACACAAACAGGAGGCAGATATTTTGGTTTTGTAACTGGAGGAGCAGTTCCTGTTGGGTTAGCAGCAAAATGGCTATCCGATTTTTGGGATCAGAATCCAGCTATGCAGGTATTGTCACCGGTATCGGCAAAATTAGAAGTAGTAGTAGAGAAATGGCTTCAACAATTATTTAATCTTCCTGAAAGAACAGCAGCAGGATTTGTGAGCGGCTCATTTGCCGCAACATTTTGCAGTCTTGCCGCGGCTCGATACAGAATTTTAAAACGTAAAGGATGGGATGTAAATGAAAAAGGTCTGTACAATTGTCCCCCAATAAGAATTGTTACCAGTAAGCAGGCACATTCCACTGTTTTAAAAGCAGTTGGTTTACTGGGCTTTGGAAAAGAGAATATTGAATGGGTGAATACTGATGAACAAGGGCGTATTAAAAAAGATGAAATCCCCGATCTTGATGATAACACCATAATAATTTTGCAGGCAGGTAATGTTAATTCGGGTTGTTATGAAGATTTTGAAACAATTTGTAACAAAGCAAATAAGGTTAATGCATGGGTGCATATTGATGGTGCATTCGGACTTTGGGCCAACGCTGTACATAAGCTCAAACATTTAACTAAGGGAATAGAAAAAGCCAATTCGTGGGCAGTTGATGGTCATAAGACATTGAATACGCCCTATGATTGCGGAATCATATTGTGTGAAGACAGAGAGGCGCTGGTTTCGGCTTTGCATATGTCGGGAAGCTATATTGTTACGGGCAATGAAAGAGATGGCATGTTTTATACACCGGAAATGTCGAGACGTTCAAGAATAATTGAATTGTGGGCTGTAATGAAATACCTTGGTAAGGAAGGAATCAATGAAATGGTTTGGGGATTACATCAAAGAGCAACCCAGTTTGCAGAGATATTGCGAAACAATGGTTTTGAAATATTAAATGAAGTTGTGTTTAATCAAATACTGGTTTATTATAAAACAGATGAAGACACCATGAACATTCTGAAAAAGGTACAGGAATTGAGAGAATGCTGGTGCGGCGGATCGGAATGGCAAGGCAAAAAAGTGATCCGGATTAGTGTTTGTTCCTGGGCTACGACAGAAGAAGATATAATAAAGTCGGCGTTGTCATTTTCAAAAGCAAAAGAACAAACAGTACAAAAGAAAAAAGAACCTCACTACACAACCTAAGCAGGTATACAATTAACTTTCAACTAACCGTCATTTGAACAATTTAAAAATGCCTGAAATAAAATCAGACCAGGTAAATCAATACAAACAATTCCTGTCAATTGGGTTGGCGAATGACGAAGAAAATTTCAGGATAACCCCAACCGACGATTTAAATGCTGCATTTCCCACTAAAGACAAAGAAGAAAGTTTTACGCTGGGTGCCTACACCAATGATCATTTAGCAGGTGTCGTTAGTTTTAGCCGTGACGGTGCGGACAGAGAAAAATTACGGC
>JBLMVP010000284.1:0-10178 GCA_050256755.1 Sphingobacteriales bacterium
TATGTGCTTTCTTCAAAAGCTTATTTTGGATGGAGGGGAAAAAATAATAAGCCAAACCAAACAGGGCTAAGCCGCAAACACTTGGTTGAAGCCTGTCATGAAGCATTGCAACGTATGCAAACAGATTATCTCGATTTATTTTTTTGTCATCGCCCTGATACCAATGTACCAATTGAAGAAGTAGTATGGACAATGCATAACTTAATTCAACAGGGAAAAATTTTATACTGGGGCACCAGTATGTGGAGTGGTGCGGAAATTATGGAAGCACACTTGGTATCTCAGCAATATGGATTGATTGGACCCACTATGGAGCAACCGCAATACAATATGTTTGAGCGATATAAAATGGAACAGGATTATTTACCAGTTTTTCAAAATGTGGGTTTGGGAACAACCATATGGAGCCCATTAGCATCGGGTTTTTTAACTGGGAAATACTTAGAAGGGATACCGGAAGACAGCCGTATGGCTATTCACGGATTTGACTGGTTAAAAGAGAGATGGCTGCAGGATGAAAAAATTAAAAAATTAAAAAAACTGGCTGCTTTGGCTGAAAAGATGGAAGTATCGTTAGCATCATTAGCTATAGCCTGGTGTATTAAAAATTTAAATGTTTCTACTGCTATTTTGGGTGCAACAAAAAAAGAACAGTTATATGATAACCTGAAAGCATTAGACGTGCTGCACAAATTAACACCTGAGATGATGGAGAAAATTGAAAAGATTTTGCAAAACAAACCTGTACTGGATTTAGCATAATCATATATAATAATATAATTGGAACCCCGCAAAAGCGGGGTTTTTTATTGCCTTCACACCTCCGTAAAAAAATTAATTAAACGTTTGTTTAAATCAAACATTTGTTTAATTTTGCCCCTTTAATTCAAAAAAAAATGACAGAGAAAGACAAAAAGATTCAGATTCTTACCGCAGCTGAAGAGCTTTTTTCCGAGCAGGGTTTTGATGGAACTTCTGTAAGAGATATTGCTCAAAAAGCAGGAGTAAACCTGGCGATGATTTCTTATTACTTCGGTTCTAAAGAAAAATTACTGACTGCATTGGTTGAGTATCGATCTGCATATACATTAGGTATCCTTGAAGAATTAAATAAAGATCAGACATTGAGTCCGTGGGATAAGATTGATAAACTGGTTGATTTTTACGTTGAAAAATTTGTTTGTTATCACCGCTTTCATCATGTCATGACTTATCATTATACCACTACCCGTTCTACTGAGACCAAAGAATTAATTACCGCCATTAAACTCAGGAACTTGGATCAGATTAGAAAGATCATTATAGATGGTCAAAAGAAAAAATTTTTCAGGAAAGTAGATATTGAAATGACCATGAGCACCTTGATGGGTACCATTTCTCAAATAACTCTTTCACGCCAGCTTTATTGCCATCTGATTCATATTGATATGCATGATGAAGCGGCCTACAATAAAAAAATCATCCCCCGATTGAAAATACACTTAAAACAATTATTGAGAGCACATCTTGATATAAATAATGAGGAATAAATTAAAGAACAATGAAGAAAGAAACCAAACTATTATTTTTTTTACTAACCTTTTGTATCGGCGCCTACGCACAAAACAAAACACTCAGTCTTGAAGAAGCTGTAAAATATGGAGTGCAGAACAGCAAACAGCTAAAACTTTCACAGAACAAAATTGATGCAGCTTTATCCCAGGTTGAACAGATAAGAGATAAAACAATGCCATCAGTGAAAGCAAGTGCGGGATTCAGTAACGCATTAATGCTGTCGCAAAGCCTCACTCTTCCATCAGCCAATGGTGATCCTAAAACAATTAAGCTGCCTTTTGATAACCAGCTTTACCTGGCGGGAATTAGTGTGAATGAACCAATTTTTGATAACCATCGTTTCCGTTATGCAAAAGAATCGGCTAATCTTTTACTGGAGATGAGTAAACTGGATGCTGATAAGGATAGGGATGAAATTATTTATACTATCATTAGTGCCTATATAAATTATTATAAGATACAGCAAAGTCAAAAAGTTTTAGCGCAAAATCTTGTGGATATTGAAACGAAACTGGAAGAAATAAAAAAATTTGAGAACCAGGGATTGGCGACACGTAACGATGTGCTGACTTTTGAATTGCAGCAATCCAATATTGAACTTCTTGTACTGGACCTGGAAAGCAATTATAAAATTGCCAACTACAGTATGAACATATTGCTCGGATTACCTGACAGTACTGATTTACAGGTGGAGGAAGTAAGTTATAAACTTGATGGCAATTCTTCATTTAATGATTACCTGGCTGAAGCGTTAACGGGCAGAAAAGAATTTGGCACTATAAAATATGAGGATCGGCTGGCAGATTTGAATATCAAAAAAGTTCAGGATGAAAAATTACCTACCCTTGGTGTGAGCGGTAATTTCTATTATATAAATCCTACAAAAAATATTATTCCAAAATCGGGAAGTTATTTAGCCCCCTTATTAGTTGGAATAAATATAGGATGGGATGTTACGAGCCTGTTTCAGAATAAAAACAAAATGGCAGAAGCAAAAATCAGAAAGCAGGAAGTAACCAACACAAGAGAGCTTATTTCAGATAAAATAAAAACAGAAGTAAATCAAAATTACCGGCAATATCAAACCGCGTTGAATAAAATAAAAATATTGCAAACTTCCGTAGTGAAAGCCATGGAGAATGAACGAATAACAGAATCAAAGTTTCATAACAATCTTGCTACAACAACAGAGCGGATAGATGCACAAACCTTATTGTATCAATCCCGAATACAACTGGAACTGGCAAAAGCGGATGCAACATTGGCTTATTACAATTTGCTAAATGCCAGTGGCCAAATAAAATTTTAACTACTAACAACCGGATAAAAAAATTATATGACTAAGACAAAAGCAAAGAAAGGCAAAAAACTCATCTTCCCGATACTTCTTGGAATGGTATTAGCAGGTGCTTTGATTTTTACAGCAAAAGAATACGTTTATTATCAAAGCCATGAAGAAACAGATAATGCACAGGTAGATGCAGACATAAGTCCTGTAATAAGCCGTGTGGGCGGGTATGTAAAAGAAATAAGATTTACTGACAACCAGTTGGTGAAAGCGGGAGATACATTGGTTATATTAGACGACCGCGATTTTAAAATAAAATTGCAGCAGGCCGAAGCGGAGCTATTAACTGCCCGTCAATCGGTAAACGTATCTCAGTCAGCTGTTACTGAAACAAAAGCGGGAATCAATACCATCAATGCAAATATTGATGCTGCGAAAGTGAGAGTTTGGAAAACAACGGAAGATTATAACAGGTACAAAAATTTATATGAAGATCATGCCATCACTAAAGCACAATATGATGCAGTAAAGGCCGAGAAAGAATCAGCAGAAGCAAATCTTGCAGCAGTACAAAGCCAGGCTCCTGTTTTAAACAAAAGAGTGAGCACTACGGAACAACAAGTGGGGGCATCAATTTCAAATATTGCTTTAAAGCAAGCTGATATTAACTATGCCAAATTGCAATTATCATACACAGTGATTATAGCTCCTGCCGATGGTATTATTTCAAAAAGAAATATACAGGTTGGTCAGTTAGTTCAGGGAGGTCAATCTTTATTCGCAATTGTAAATGATAAAGGACTTTACGTAACTGCTAATTTCAAAGAAACACAAATGGAGCATTTAAAAATGGGTGAAAAAGTTGATTTGGTGGTTGATGCTTTTCCTGATAGAAAAATCCAGGGAAGTGTAGAATCTTTTTCGGGAGCAACAGGCGCGAGGTTTTCTTTATTACCTCCGGATAATGCCACCGGCAACTTTGTAAAAGTTGTTCAACGCATACCGGTAAAAATAAAATTAAAAACAACTCCCGATTTAATGGAACAGTTGAGGCCCGGTATGAGTGTGAAAGTGGTGGTGCATACAAAATCAGACAAGCAAGGTGTTTAATTGTGAATTGAATTAATTGTACGGGAATGGCAGAACATGGTTTAAGAAAGTGGATCATTACCATTACGGTAATTACGGCTGCATTACTTGAGTTGATAGATACAACTATTGTAAACGTGGCGTTACCACAAATAATGGGTAACCTTGGCGCAACACTGGAAGACGCAGGATGGGTGGTAACAAGTTATGCTGTAGCAAACGTAATAATATTACCTATGTCTGGTTGGCTGGGCGACAGGTTCGGAAGAAAAAATTATTTTATTACTTCTATTCTTGTTTTCACATTTGCTTCTTTTTTGTGCGGGCATGCACATGGTCTTACAGAACTGGTAGCTTTTAGAGTTTTGCAGGGATTAGCAGGCGGTGGTTTACTTTCTACAGCACAAGCAATATTAATGGAGACATGGCCAAGAGAAGAAATTGGAATGGCCACTGCTCTTTTTGGATTGGGTGCTGTAGTCGGCCCAACTGTAGGTCCAACAATTGGAGGATATATTACAGATCATTTCAGCTGGCCATGGATATTTTATGTAAACATTCCAATTGGTGCAATCGCTGCATTTTTTGTTTCAACATTTGTACGGGAATCGCCCAAATATGCAAAAGGGAAACCAATAGACTGGTGGGGGATTTTGTTACTTGCAACCGGAGTGGGAAGTTTACAGGTAGTTTTGGAAAAAGGAGAATCAGAAGACTGGTTTGCTACACCATATATTTCTGTACTTGCATTAACAACAGTGCTGGCAGGAATTAGTTTTATCTGGCGAGAATTAAGTACCAACCACCCTGTTGTTAATTTCAGAATTTTAAAGAACCGGAGTTTTGCTGTTGGTACTGTTACATCATTTGTATTAGGCTTTGCATTATACGGTTCTGTTTTTATTTTCCCCGTTTTTTGTCAAAACCTTCTTGGGTTCTCTGCACAGCAAACAGGTGAATTATTATTTCCCGGAGGTTTAGCAACAATTTGTATGATGCCATTTGTTGGTGTTATGCTTAAAAGAGGTGTACCGGGACAATTGTTGTCTACCGGAGGATTCTTTTTATTTTTTGTTTTTTCCTGGATGTTATCCAATTCAACTTTAGAATCCGGAACAAGCGATTTCTTTTTACCACTTATTATCCGTGGTATTGGAATGAGCATATTATTTGTTCCGTTAACAACATTAGCTTTACAGGATCTTCATCATTCTGAAATTGGGCAGGGAGCAGGATTGAATAATATGATGCGGCAATTAGGGGGATCTTTTGGCATTGCTATACTTACTACTATTATTCATGTTAAAAGCGGTGTGGTCAGGAATGCGCTTGTAGAAAATATCAATCCTTATAACACAGCTTATATACAACGGCAGCAAACATTGTTGCAGAGTTTTATAAACAAAGGCCATAATATATCAGATGCTCAGCAAATGACTAACCGGGCTTTGGAAGGAACTGTAGTGAAACAAACGATGTTAATTACTTATGATAATATTTACCTGTTAATAGGTGTGTTTGTATTATGCTGTATACCGATTGTGTACCTGCAAAAATTTAAAAAGAAAGCAATACTGCCGGTAGATGCACATTAATAGCAACCAAATTAAAAGTCCCGCTTAACCGGGACTTAACTTTTCGTGGTTTTCACGTAGTAGCATTTTTGCAAACAATATTTAGTATGTTTCTATTTTCAGCAACTTAGGATTTTTTATATATGCAAATGCAAAATCAAAGTCCTCAGCATGCTGAATTGTTATTTTACCGGTAGTTTGTAAACCCAGTTTGCAGTTTGCTTCTACCAGTACTTTCAATTCTGGTGTATCAATAATACCGGCTGACATAACTTTTGAATCTCCTGTTATCTCAATGGAGGATAATTTTTTTACAGGTACATACACCATTATTTTCCCGGCAGTGTTTTTATTATTGCTTTTAATGGATAACACACCATTTATTGAAGTAACGGTAACACTATTTAAGTATTCGGTTTTACCCTCAACTGTAATTGCTCCTTCGTCTTCCGTTACCAGCATAACATTTATATTATCGGCAACAATAATTTTTTCAAATGACGCTACGTTTTCAATTTTACGGGTGTAAACAGGACTATCTTCAGCAAATGATTGTATTGCAAATGATGTTAATGCAACTCCTATTGAAAAAAAAATCTTCTTCATGATTTTAAGGTTTAATAATTAATAATTTCTTTTCCCAAATTTGCTTCAATAAAAAATAAAATAAAAGGGGAATGCTGCTGAAGTGTTATTTTTAAATGATGAACTGTACGTAATAAAAATCCCGGCCACCACAGCCGGGATATCTGTCTCACAAAACCAAAACCTGACCAACTTTATGCCGCTACTTCCGACCTGTCTTCAATCCCTAACACTGTTTTTAAAACAATCCATTTTTCAAATGGCAGCTCTTCCTCTGCCATAAAGCAAAATTGTTCAAATACAAACTGCGGGGCAGTTGCCTTTATGGATTTAGCCCAATCTATTATTTCATGCATTCCAATGCCTTTCAGCATCCAGCGGCTATACAGTTCATTTTTATTTTGAGGAATTTTTGCTACAATTGCTTTAGTAACACCCATCAATACATCGTCTGAATAATTTTCCCACAAAAGAGTATTGATAATTGTTTCCTCCCTGTTCATATGACTGAGGTTAAAAGCAATAAACTCATTAAAAGCAATCAGTACATTAGTCCCTGTTTTAAATTTTGCGTCTTCGTCATTAGCAAAATAATAGGACTGAAGAGCATTGCGTAAATCATTACCAAGCTGGTGATCTGCATAATGTTCTTTTTCAAAATCTTTTACCACTTGATGAGCTACTTTTTTAACTAAAGGAAAAACCATGTTGTCTTCAATATCGGCATGACTATCAAATAACCATAAAACGGTATTTATTCTGTCAAAACAACTTGCCGCTGCTGATTCATCTTTAAAATCAGTATGCTGAAGTTTTATAGCTGTATCATACAAGAGAGCCCTCAGCCCTTTATGTATCTGGTTAAATGGATTGTAACGTATAATTGTACTCATAATAATAAGGTTTATTACGACACAAAATTCTTTATAATAAGTTTAATGGAAAATGACAAACCGATAGATAAACAATTATCCTGTGTGAACTGAATAATTTAACCGGTGAACTGAATGGAAGCTTCTATTTATTCACCCAGCCATTGTTTAAATTCGCCTGCTTTTTCACGGCTGATTATTACCTCTTCTGATGTCTCGGGCCTTAACTGAACTTTTAATTTGCTGTTAAACCACATATGAATTTTGTCAACGGCTTTCAGTTCAACCAGGAACTGCCGGTTAGCCCTGAAAAAATGTTTGGGGTTTATTGATTTTTCCAAATCATCCAGTGAGTAATCAATAATGTATTCTTTATTATCCCAGCATTTAAGAAATACCGCTTTTCCTTTGGTATAGAAATAAGCTGCATCTTCCGTATTAACGGTAAAGTAACGCTGTCCCTGTTTAATTAAAAACCTTTCCCGGTAACTAAATGTTGATTGCTTTTGAATGTTTAGTTCACTTAATAAAGATTGTATGTTAAATGAGGCCGAACTGTTTTCAGCAAAAGCTTTTTTCAATTGCTGAAGTTTTTCAATACTGGTTCTTAAATCATCTTCTTTAATAGGTTTTAACAGATAATCTACGCTATTAACTTTAAAGGCTTTTATAGCATATTCATCATAGGCTGTGGTAAAAATTACCGGGCTGGTGACCTTAGTTTTATTGAAAATATCAAAACTCTGGCCATCACTCAATTCAACATCACATAAAATAAGATCGGGTGAAGGATTATTTTCAAACCAGTCTACTGCGCTTTCCACGCTGTCTAAATGACCAACAATATTATTGCTGCTGTCAAAACTACTAACCATTTTTTTGATTCGTCTGGCGGCTATGGCTTCGTCTTCAATAATTAAAATGTTCATACTGCTTCGTTTTTAATAAGTGATAAACTTACCCGGAAATCATTTTCTGTTTCGTTGATGATAATATCGGGGTAGTTTAATAATTTATATTTGGCTGAAATATTGCTCAAGCCCATTTTGGATGACTGAACTGATAATTTTTTTATTTGACGGTTATTCAAAACGATTAAATTCTGGAGCCCGTCAGTATAAATTTTTATTTTTAAGGGACTGTTTTTTGAAATCATATTATGCTTCACCGCATTTTCTACCAGCATTTGCAGGGTTAACGGAGGAATAAGCATATTTCTCTCTTTATCATCAACATCTATTTCCAGTTCAAGGCCACCTTCAAATCTTGTTTTAAGAAGGAAATAAAATGCCCGGATGAAATCCAGTTCGCAATCAACAAGAGTAAGTTCTTTATCATTGCATTGTAAAAGATAGCGGTACACGAATGATAATTCTTCAATAAATTTTTTGGCTCTTTCCTGATCTTCATCAACCAAAGCGAGGAGTGAATTGAGGCTATTGAATAAAAAATGGGGCTTAACCTGGCTCTTCAGCTGATCCAGCTGGCTCTGGAGATTTTCCTTTTTTAATTCCCTTGCCTCGGCAAAAGAAAGTTTCCAGTGTTCAAAATAATACTGTACTGCGTACACACCGGTTATAACAATAGCATAAATAATATTCATCCCAAAGGCATAGAGATAACTGTAAATGGAAATGTTTGATTTATCTCCATAATAATTAGTAACCGAGGTGAGGTACACTTTTATTACTGATAATAATGCAATAGCCGGCACCAATAATACTGGTAACAAAATGTTACGTATACGTATGCTTTGAATACCTGGGTATTTACGGCGTACTTTTAAGATAATAAAACGGGTTATCTCCCAGGTAAGCCAGGTATAGATGATACTTAACAAAGCTATTTTCCAGAATGGATAGTTCATTAAGATATACATGTCCGGGTAAATAAAAAGCAACAAAATGGTGTTTAAAATAAGCAGGCCGGTAATGCGCAGCCATTGATCGTTTACCCTTTCCATGTAATAAACCTGTTTAGTGGTACAATATTTTATAATCCTGGCCAGCATTACAAGCATTCGCCGCCGAAGTGAAGAATAATTATGCTCAATTGTTAAAAACATGGTTTTGGTTGATGGTTAAAAGGTGGCGTAAAGGTCAGCTATCTTACATTTCAATACAATCCCATGTTCATGTGAAGTATGTTGGATAATAAAAAGCAGGGAGTAAATATCTACAGAAAATAAACTGTCCGGTTATGGAAGTGTGGCATTTATAATGGGTGAATGGCATTTTTATTTTGCTACTAATTCATCCAGCCAAAAAATACCACAAACTGGTATCACATATTTATGTGAGACTGATTTTGAACAATCATTTACCCATCAAGCTTTTAAAATCCTGTACTTTTTCACGACTAATTATTACTTCTTTATCCAGTTCAGGTTTTGATTCAAGCTTATTAAAATAACTGTGTACCTGTTCGACTGATTTTGGATGCATGATAAAAGTCCGGTTAATCCGGCAGAACTCTTTTGGATTGGCATGTGTTCCAGTTCCTCTATGGTATAATCAACAATATATTTGGCTTTATTCCAGGTACGTAATTCTTTGATTTGCTTTTGTCTTAATTCCTGTATGAGGTTTTCAATAATTATACTTTGCTCGGGGGATGAAAATTGCTTTTTGTTGATGGAATTTCTTCAAGGCATTATTTAAATCTTCTTTTTTCGCCGGCTTAAGCAGGTGATCAATGCTGTTTACTTTAAAAGCTTTCAGCGCATATTTATCATAAGATGTAGTAAAGATGACCGCACTCTTAATTTCAGTTTGATTAAATATTTCAAAACTCTGGCCATCACATAATTCAATATCCATTAAAATTAGATCAGGTGCAGGATTTTGTTCCAACCATTGTACTGAACTTTTGATACTTTCAGCATTCCCAGGATTTCAATAGAAGAACCTTTTTTTTAAATCTTTTCCAGCCCTCTACGACGAGATATTCATCGTTAACTATGAATACTTTCATATGCTGCTGCTTTAATATGAGGAACAACTACAATAAACTCATCGGTAGTTTTGGTTACTTCCTTCAAATAACTTAAAATAAATACTTTCCGCCATCCAATTATGGGTCAAACGGATTTAATGATGACAGAAATGTACGGTTTTAGTACATACGTGTTAACAGTTGTTAACCATAAACTCTTGTTTATGTGATCCCTTTATAACATTTCCTGCAAAAAAGAGCTTTCTTTCACATCAATATGCG